>NZ_JAVJQP010000076.1:0-108232 GCF_040218875.1 Coleofasciculus sp. D1-CHI-01 | reverse complement strand
TGGGGTAGGGCGGGTTTTGCAGAAAGGTTATTGGTTTGTGGGTTAAGTTTGTCCCTAAACCCGCCCCTACAAATGAAACCTACCCTAATCCCAACCTCAAAGGGGATAACAAAATCTATCGGATTTTCAACCGCGATCGCACGCCAAAGATGTAGGGGCGGGTTTAGGGATTACATCAGGAAACCTACCTTAAATTCAACAACAAAACCCGCCCTAATCCCAACCTCTAAATTGATCATTAAGCGCCATAGTACGCAGGTTCATTCCCCGGCTTCCATTTGATATTGCAGCCGATACTAGGCTTTTGCTCTTCACTGACGGGAGACTGCGCCAATACCGCATCGATCGCGGATCGCAGATCCTTACCTGTCACAGGTTGATCATTCCCTGGGCGGCTATCGTCGAATTGTCCCCGGTAGACGAGTTTGCGATCGCGATCGAACACAAAGAAGTCTGGCGTACAGGCGGCTGTATAGGCTTTAGCCGTTTCCTGGCTTTCGTCATAACACAAAGAAAACGTCAATCCTAATTCTTTTGCCATTTCCTTTAACTTCTCAGGCGCATCGTCTGGGTGAGTCGTAGCATCATTGGCGCTAATTGCTACAATCCCCAGATCCGCATCCTGATAGTCTCGACCTAGTTTGGCTAATTCTCCCTGTACATGCTTGACAAATGGACAATGACGGCACAGAAATATCATCACTAATCCCTGTTTCCCCGCAAACCTGTCTAAGGAAATCGTTTCGCCCGATACCACATCGGGTAACTGGAATTCTGGGGCTTTTGTGCCTAAAGGTAACATGGTTGAGGCAGTTCGCGCCATGATTTTAAACTCCTTTACTAATTAGAGGATTGGATTGTTGGATATACAGGCGGGGAGAGGGAACGGGAAAAAACGATAAGCGTGAAACCTGCCCCACCATTAATCAGGGCGGGTTTTGAATAAACGCGATCATCCATCGCAACAGGAAAATTTCTAAACCCGCCCCTACAGACAAATAATGGTGCGTCTCAACACGTCTCCAATCCCCAATCTATTCTGCTTTTGCTGAGTTGGATGATCCCGCCTCGGCGGTTTCTTCAGTATTGGGTAACTCCAGACAGTATCCCGCACCGTATACTGTTTTAATATATTGGGGATGACGGGGATCAGGTTCGAGTTTGGTTCTCAGGTGGCGAACATGAACACGAATTGTTTCAATATCGTCATCTGGATCATATCCCCAGACTTCTTTGAGAATTTCACTGGGAGAAACCGTTTGACCATGACGCTGTAACAAGCAGTGTAGCAGTTCAAATTCCAGGTGGGTTAATTTGACCGTCTGATTAAACCAAATCGTCTCAAACCGTTCTGGAATCAGGGTCAAAGGACCATAGTTGAGGATTTCCGTATGCTTGGCGGCTTGGGGAATGCGGTCAGTACGTCGCAGTAAGGCGCGTACCCGTGCTAGCATTTCTTCGAGTTCAAAGGGTTTAGTCAGATAATCGTCCGCACCAGCATTAAACCCTTCCACCTTATCCTGCGTTTGACCCAACGCTGTCAACATCAACACGGGAATATCCGTGGTGCGTTCATCCCGACGCAACCGTTGGCAAACGGTAAAGCCATCGACTCGAGGGAGCATTAAGTCTAGCATGATCAGGTCGGGCTGGAGTTGCAGCGCTAGCGCCTGACCTTTGATACCATCGGGTGCTTGGTGAACTTCGTATCCTGCCATTTCTAGGTTAATGGAGACAAGTTCTGAGATTGCGGGATCGTCATCGATTAAAAGGATTCTATGCATCACTAAGTGGTTACTAATAGGACTTGTTAAGGTTGGATAAGAACTGTCACAGAAAACTACAGATACTGTACCGATTATAAGCGCTGATTCTAAACTACTTGTGAAGAAAATGGAAATTTTCTGTTTTTTTTAGGGAAATAAGGTATAATATAGGGTTAATTTTTAAACATATCCTGTTTCGGGCGTCGGTCAAGTAGACTCATTGGTACAGAAGACGCCAGATATAGCAATTTCTGGTTTGATGCGATACATCGTTAAGGGCGCAAGCTTTGCGCCCCTACATTGCCCCTAATTAATAAAAAATTATTCACTACTTATTAGATGTGAATTTAATTTAAGATATCGCTAATTTTCTCTGAATAAGACTTGAGTTCACTCCTCAGTTTCTTCCTTGTCATCTTTACTGGCTGGCTGGCGCTGGGATGGTTTTTTCAACTTCTCAAGTTCACGCTGAGTTTGGTCTTTCCCTCGCTTCGCTTCTTTGTAATCAGGTTGATATTTCAAAGCGTTTTCATAAGAGGTCAAGGCTTCGTTGTATCGCTTCAGGCTAAATAGGGCATTAGCGCGACTATTCCAGGCTTGGTAATGGCTGCGCTTATGGGCAACAGCTTGGTTATAAGCCGCGATCGCGTCTTGGTATTGTTGCAATGTATAGAAGACATTCCCCCGGTTATACCAGGCTTGCTCAGAATTGGGTCTCAGTTTCACCGCCTTCTCGTAAGCCGTTAACGCTTCATCATAACGCTGCAATTGATGCAACGCCCAAGCCCAACCATACCAAGCCTCATAACTGTTGGGCTGAAGTTTAACCGCTTGTTCAAACGCGGCTAAAGCCTCTTGATACTGATCTAAATTATTCAAAATACTACCCTGACTGTACCACGCCCGGTAAAAATCCGGCTGGAACTGAACCGCTTGCTGATAAGAGTCCACCGCTTCACGGTGTTTGTTTAAATTGACAAAGGCATTCCCCCGTTGATACCAGGATTCAGCGAAATCGGGCTTATGTTCTACGGCTTTGTCATAAGATTTAAGCGCCTCTTCGTACTGTTGTAAATTATGCAATGCCCAGCCGCGCCGATACCAGGCTGAGGCATAATTGGGTTGAATCTCTAACGCTTTATCGTAAGACGCGATCGCAGCCGAATAGCGCTGTAACTTCATCTGTATCATGCCGCGACGTTCCCAGGTTTCCACGTCATCGGGTTGCAGTTTCGTTACCTGATCAAACGCACTAATCGCCGCTTCATAACGCTGCAATGCAACTAACGCTTCTCCTCGCCCTTTCCACGCCTCTGGATACTCACGCTGAATTTGAATCGCCTGATCATAAGCATCCAACGCCGCTTCAGCCTTACCCAATGCCAAAAGCGCATCCCCTTGACCCAGCCAAGCTTCAGCATAGTCCGGTTGCAGTTCAACCGCACGATTATAAGCGCTGAGGGCATCCTCATACCGCCTCAACTCCAGCAGTGTTTCACCTCGGTTATAGGATTGGGTAGCATTGGTCGAATTAATCCAGTTAATAATCGCCACTGTCGCCCCTCCCCCACCAGCCATTACCGCCATGGCAATTAAGAGGACAACTATAAGTTTCTTCCGTTTAGAAGATTGAGTAACAGGTGACGACGGGGAAGCCGCGCCTAAAGCCACTGTCGCCTTCGTGGGTTGAGTCAAGTCATCCAACGCCTGCAGAGCCGCCTCCGCCGAGGGATAGCGTTCGCGAAAATCGTAGCGGATCATCTTATCCAGAACCTTCGCCAACTCTGGGGAAACCGACGTGCGATCGCGCCAGCAAATTTCTCCACTGTCGGGATCAACGGGCAGTTCCTGAGGCGCTACACCGGTTAACGCCTGAATCCCGACAATTCCCACCGCATAGATATCACTACTCAAACGGGGATTCCCATTCGCTTGTTCACTGGGTCGATATCCCGGCGTACCAATCGCCACCGTAAAGCTAGAGGATTTTCCCTGCACTATCTGAGTGCTAACTTGTTTAACCGCGCCAAAATCAATTAGGACTAACTTGCGATCGGATTTACGCCGGATCAGGTTGTGGGGATTAATATCTCGGTGAATCACATGATGCTGATGAACAAACGCTAATATAGTCAGGATTTCCTGCAACAGATCAATCACCTGCTGATCTGACCAGGATGTTCCCGGCGTCAATTCCTGACTCAGATTATCCCCTTCAACCAGTTCCTGCACCAAATAGAACTCTTGACTCTCTTCAAAATAGGCAAATAGCTGCGGAATTTGCTGATGATGTCCCAACTGATGCAGGATTTTGGCTTCCGTTTCAAACAAACGCCGCGCCGTCTGCAACGTAAACGGGTCAGTCGCTTGGGGTTTGAGTTGCTTCACCACACAATCGCGATCGCTGGGCAAGTGGTGATCGTGGGCGACAAATGTAGCACCAAACCCACCTTGTCCCAGTTGCCGCACTATATTATAGCGTCCACCAATTGTTTGTCCGAGAGCCAAGTTCATTGGTTTTATCAAGCCAATCCCAGCATTGCCATGCAGTAATGATATGATTGATTCTTACACAAAATTTTGCCAATCCCTTCCCCTACCTCCCCCAGCTCCCCCTGCTCCCAGACGTAGCATGCTACGTCTCTACATGGCTCCCCCTGCTCCCTACCTCCCAGCCAATTTCTGAATTCCATGACACTGATGTAACTCCCCATTGGGCATCGTTGTACCGCTTAAATTCGCTTTTTCCAGATTTGTCTGACTCAAAGAAGCCCCTTGTAAGTTAGCGCCACTGAGAGTCGCCTCACTCAAATTTGCTTCCTGCAAGTTGGCATCACGGAAGTCTGTCCAACGTAAGTTAGCCTTACTTAAATTGACCCGACTCAGATTCGCCCCTTGTAAGTTTTCTCTCTTGAGATTAACACCGCTTAAATCCACTCCGGCGAGAGAGACATCAGGCGCAATTAAGTAAGCACCCCCTTGTTGAGGAGCAAACGCTTCAGGAAAACAAGTTTGCAGATTGTACAAACTGCATTGCCACTTAACTTGCTCCAGATTTGCCTCACTTAAATCAGCTTCAAATAAATAACTGCGACTCAGATTGCTGCGACTGAGATTAGCGCCAATTAACAGAGAACCCCGCAGATCCGCGCCCAATAGGTTAACCTGGCAGAGGTTAGCACCATTGAGATCAGCACCCATCAACCGGGCAAAACTTAAATTAGCCCCAGTTAAATCCACACCCGTCAACGTGGCAAAACTCAAATCAGCCGCCACTAAATTCGCTCCCATCAAATCAGCACCACTCAAGTCAGCACCTCGCAGATTTGCTCTTTGCAAGTCAACTCCCTGCAAATTGGCATTATGCAGGGTAGCGCGGCTCAAGTTAGCCTGGACTAATGTCGTTTGGCTCAGGTTGGCATGAGTTAAATCTACTGCTCTCAGAGTCGCACCTATCAGGTTGACTCCATTGACGTCGATGAGAAAAAAATCTCGTTCGCCTGCTTGGTATCTATTCAATAGCTCATCAGGGTTCATCTGCATCTACCTTTATGTTTGGCTAACCCTTAGTCGTCTCGTTGCTAAGTTTGTACAGCCAATGCCGATTTGTTCTCTACAAACAATTGAAAGGCTGAGTAGAGAGCTTCAACGAGGGTTAATAGATCGGATGCTTTGGCGGCATTCACAGCAACTTGACAAACTTGAGTCGTGACTTATTTGCAAGTAGATGCGCTGACCTGATTTATTTTCTCGACAGATCAATCTCAATCATAGTATTAATTTCAAGATTAGGAACCAACCTAACCAAATCTATTCAAGTTTCCTCCCCTTGATAAGGGGAGGGTTAGGGTGGGGTCAGATCAAGGTATTGCAGAGTTTTTAGCTCGAATTATAGCGAAGACAGCGCAACTACGAACTTGATTGTTACATGGGTTACTTATTTGGGGTGATGGGAATATGTCCCGGTTGAACCGTAACCCGTTCTAACCAACTCAGGATGGCGGGAAATTTGCTTAAATCAAAGCCGCCTTCATCCGCAACATGAGTATAGGCAAACAAGCCAATATCCGCTATGGTATAGCGATCGCCGACAAAAAATCGATGCTTTTGTAAGTGAGTCTCCATAACAGTGAGCGCCGCGTAACCCGGTTGGCGTTTTTGGGCGAGTGCTTGCTGATACTCCTCAATCTTTCCCAAGATAGAAATCCAATATCTAGAAGTGGCGATATAGGGTTCGTGGCTATATTGTTCAAAAAATAACCATTGGAGTACTTTTGCTTGTTGCCAAGGATCATCAGGTAGAAATGGTGTCCCGTTGCTCAGATAACATAAAATGGCATTGGATTCTGCCAGAAATTTACCCGGTTCAACTTCTAACACAGGAACTCGTCCATTGAGATTTTTGGGTATAAATTCAGGAGTTCGGCTTTCTCCTTGTAATATATTCACGTTTACCCGCTCAAACGGAATTCCCAGTTGAGCCAGTAACAAACGTACCTTATAGCAGTTGCCAGACGGCAAAAAATCGTATAATTTCATCTTTCAAAAGGATTTAATAACTGTAATTCCTCAATCCATTGAAAGTCATTTACATTCCGGGTCACTAATATAAGATTATGTGTTAGAGCTGTTCCTGCGATAATGGCATCTCCTACCGTCATGCGTCTCATTTGGCGTAGTGCTACAGCTTGATTCAAAACAGGCTGCGAAATTGGCAAGACTAACGCTACCGCAAAAAATTCATCCAGAAGTTGGCGCTCTATCTCCGTCAAACGATGATAGCCCAATGTTTCAACGTAACTGAGTGCAGAAACGGCTGACTCATGGTTGGCAATGAATTCACGTAACCAGGTATATTCAGGGCGAGTTGCGTAAATGATAATATTGCTATCCAGCCGCATCATTCGCTCCCCCAGGGCGTTCACGATCCTGTCTGATCTGACGCTGCCATACCAACGGATCGATTTCTGAAAATGCCTGTGACTGTGCTAATTTTTCTAGTATTGCCGCCATTTGTTGCCCACGGCTATGGGTTGTAGTGATTGCCTCTTCGTCTAAAAAAGTAACCAGAACCTGAACAGTGCGATCGCCCTGAAACCACTGATTGACTTCCTCTTGCCATTCAAGTAAATTTCCTTTCAGGATTGCCCGAAATGTATGCATCATGACTACTTGCTTTAAAGGTTGAACTCTATTCTAACTTCAAGGCGTGCGATCGCTCTTTATTGAATAGTAGTGAATCGGCTTCTGTATTATGGGGATGGGGAAATAACCAAAGGGTAAAAACGCGATCGCGCCGTTTGTAGTAGGTACGCTTAGTGCCTCCTCTCGATTCCCTGGATGCCAACCTCCCACCCAGACAGCCATAGAGCCGATACGGGATTAGGGGAAAAGTAAAGTGCGATTGTGGGTTGTTTGTAGGGGAAGGCTAGGGAGGGGTTAACATTTCACTTCTGTCAACCGTCCCCAAAATAACAATTGAAAACTCTAAATCTGTTCACAATGAACATTATGCCAGGAAAGCAACAAAACCATAATCCAATAGGTTTAAGAGTTGTTAAAAGCTATTGAATAGTGATGGAATTCAGGTAAAATTTTCTCTTTATAAGAATGACGACCTGGATAAGTGAGATGACAACCACAAAAGCCTTGCAATTTATGCGGAGAACCGCAGAAGACGAACAGCTACAGCAACACCTAGGGGAAGTGCTAGGGGTTGGCGATGGCGATATTAGTAGTCAGTTTGAACTAGACCCCGCAGAAGCCGAAGCCTTGACGGGCGATCGCGCTCCTTTAGTCGTCAAGTTAGCAGCCCAGCAGGGGTTTAATTTTTCCGTTGACGATTTAAGAACTGTTGTTGATGCGTTTGGGCGATATCAGTTAGGAGAACTATCTGAAGCAGAGTTCTCGCAACGCATTGGATTATCCAACCTCGATCAAGGAACAAAAGAGAGTATTCCCTCGATTAAAAAGACATTAGAATTTGTCTATCGGGGAACTCGCTATCAACGAATTAATGGGAAACTCGTTCCTGTTATCCAACCCACTAATTCTACGCCCAGTGTTCTGCAATTTATGCAAAAGACATCGGAAGATCAGGGCTTACAGCAACAATTAGCGACAGTGTTGGGGGTTGGCGATGGGGATATCAGTAGTCAAATGGAACTCGATTCTCAAGAAGCCGAAGCCTTGACAGGCGATCGCGCCCCCTTAGTTGTCAAGTTTGCCGCCCAACAAGGGTTTAATTTTTCCGTTGAAGACTTAAGAACAACGGTAGATGCGTTTCAACAGTATCAATCAGGCGAAATATCGGCTAACGATTTCTCAAAGATTATTTGTGTATCTAACCTCGACAAAGGGACAAAAGAAAGTATCTCGTCAATTACCAAGACATTAGACTATGTATATCGGGGGACTCGTTATAAACGCATTAATGGCAAGCTAGTCCCCGTACATGAATCGGTGGATTCTACACCCAATGTTCTGCAATTTATGCAGAAAACGGCTGACGATCCCGAAGTTAAACAAAAATTAGGAGCATTATTGGGAGTCGGTGACGGCGACATAAGTAGCTATTCCGAATTGGATCAGCAAGAAGCCGCTGCGTTAATCGGCGATCGCGCCCCGTTAGTGGTAGAATTTGCGGCTCAACATGGGTTTGACTTTTCCGTTGAACAACTCACAACGGTTGTTGATGCCTTTGTGCAATATAAATCCGGAGAACTATCTGATCAGGAGTTAGCTAAAGTTCTGGGCTTGTCTGATCAAGGGATACCAGCAAGTTTACCCTCAATTAAACAAACTCTAGAGTTTGTCTATCGCGGAACTCGTTACCAAAAAATTAATGGACAATTGGTTCCTGTGGAAAAACCAGCAACGACAGTTCCCCAAGTTTTACAGTTTATGCAGAAAACCGCCGAAGATAAACAACTCCAACAACAACTGGGAACATTACTCGGTGTGGGCGATGGAGACATTAGTAGTTATTCAGAACTCGACGCCGCAGAAGCACAAGCCCTCATGAATAACGCCCCGGTGGTGGTGAAGTTTGCCGCCAAACAGGGTTTTGAGTTTTCCAAAGAGGATTTAATTCGGGTTGTTGATGCGTTTGCACAATATCAATCTGGTGAATTATCCGAGAAAGAGTTCTCCAAAATTATTGGCTTTTCCAGTCAAGGAACGAAAGAAAGTTTTCCTCCCCTCAAAAAGCTCGTCAGTTTTCTATCAGGTGGTGCGGGTTCCCCTAACTAATACAAAAAACTGCCAGGGTAATGGGTAAAGGGAGTGTGTTTTCCCCCTTCTCCCTTAACCGAATAGTATTAGATGTAGGGGCGGGTTTTTCTACTATCGTTTCGGTTGCACCCAAATGCAACTAAACCCGCCCCAAAACTCCCCCAGAAAAAACACCGATCTCCAGTGAGGAAATCGGTAGTGTTCATGTCTAGCCAATAGTGAATTAGTCCAAATAGCCCATCAGTTCATCACTCGATTCAGTCGCATTAGCCGCAATCGGACGATTATTCGGTAAAGGCTGAACATCCAGCGCGGTTGAACTTCGATTTCGTCTCGCTAGCGCTTGTTGTGTCTGTGCTTGAGTGCTTTTATTTTTGGTTGTTGTTCTATCTGCCATCATCTATTACTGCTAAATGGGCTTCTAATCCCAAACTCGCTACAAAATATTACAATTGTTTCATAGTTTAACAATTATGTGCGAAAAAAGAAAATTAACCAACCCACCAGCTAACTGTAGAGACGTAGCATGCTACGTCTCTACATTGCCCAAGGAATCACAAATTCAAATCCGTCACCGCACCCATACTACTTGAGGACACTAATTTGGCATACTTCGCCAGCACCCCTTTGGTATACCGGGGTTTGGGCGGTTCCCACTTGGCGCGGCGTTGTTCGAGTTCCTGATCAGATATATTGATCTGTAATAATCGGGCTGGGGAATCAATCGTAATCGAATCCCCCTCTTCGACTAACGCGATCGCACCCCCAACGGCGGCTTCTGGGGCAACATGACCGACTACCATACCATAGGTCCCACCAGAAAAGCGACCATCGGTAATTAATCCTACCGAATCCCCTAATCCTGCACCAATAATTGCTGAGGTTGGCGCTAGCATTTCCCGCATTCCCGGACCCCCTTTTGGTCCCTCATAACGCACCACAATTACATCTCCAGCCTGAATTTTACCCGCCAAAATTGCATCCAAACAGGCTTCCTCGGATTCAAACACACGCGCAGAACCTGTGATTTGGGAGGTTTTCACGCCTGTAATCTTCGCCACCGCACCTTCGGTTGCCAAATTTCCTTTTAAAATCGCCAAATGTCCTTGGCTATACATGGGATTATCCCAGGAACGAATCACATCTTGATCGGCTGGTGGTTCCTCAGGTACATCGGCTAATACTTCAGCCACGGTTTTCCCGGTAATAGTTAATGCCTCACCGTGTAATAAATCATGAACCAGCAGCATTTTCATCACTTGAGGAATACCGCCAACCTGGTGTAAATTCGTGGTCACATATCTGCCACTGGGTTTAAGATCACACAGCACCGGAACTCTGGCGCGAATGCTTTCAAAGTCGTCCAGAGTTAACTCTACCCCGATCGCACGCGCAATTGCCAGTAAATGCAGTACCGCATTCGTTGATCCACCCACTGCCATAATTACCGAGATGGCATTTTCAAACGCTTGGCGGCTTAATATCTGCTTAGGTAGGAGTTGCTGACGAATCGCATCAACCAGAACAAACGCCGATTTTTCTGTACTGTCGGCTTTTTCGGCATCTTCCGCCGCCATCGTCGAGGAATAGGGTAAACTCATCCCCATGGCTTCAAATGCCGAGGACATAGTATTGGCGGTGAACATCCCCCCACAAGAACCCGCACCGGGACAAGCGTTTCGTTCGACGGCTACCAGTTGTTCTTCTGTAATCTTACCCGCGCTATGTTGTCCCACGGCTTCAAAGGCGCTGACAACAGTTAAATCTTGTCCATCCAGATGTCCGGGTTTAATCGTCCCCCCATAGACAAAAATAGCCGGAATATTCAGCCGCGCGATCGCAATCATCGCCCCAGGCATATTCTTATCACAGCCACCAATTGCCAGCACCCCATCCATACTTTGACCATTACAGACGGTTTCGATGGAGTCGGCAATCACTTCCCGCGACACCAGGGAATATTTCATCCCCTCGGTTCCCATAGAGATACCATCGCTAATCGTAATAGTACCAAAGACTTGCGGCATCGCCCCCGCTTGTTTAAGTCCGGCTTCTGCCCTTAGCGCTAAATCATTGATGCCCATATTACAGGGCGTGATTGTACTATACCCATTCGCTAACCCGACAATCGGCTTAGTAAAATCGCGATCGCTAAAACCGACAGCACGAAGCATGGCACGATTTGGCGAGCGCTGCACACCTTGGGTAACGACTTGACTTCTCCGGTTGTCTGACATTGGCTTACTTTCCTTCGTTATTTGTCTTATGTCATTTGTCATTTGTCATTTGTTAGGGAACAGGGAACAGGGAACAGGGAATAGGGAATAGGGAATAGGGTAATGGGCTATAGAAATTTTGTCTCCCATCTCCCCCATCTCCCCCATCTCCCCCCGCTCCCCCTGCTCCCCCCGCTCCCCCAGCTCCCCCTGCTCCCCCCGCTCCCCCAGCTCCCCCTGCTCCCCCCGCTCCCCCCGCTCCCCCTGCTCCCCCCGCTCCCCCTGCTCCCCCCGCTCCCCATCTACAGGACAATTTCTTCATTATCACTCACGACTCACCAATCATGAATCCCTTACGGTAAACTTGATGACTTAATGCCTTTGATGCACATCTACCTAGGCAATCAAAACACGATTATGGATGCCGATGAACTGCTGAGACGATATGCAGTAGGGGAACGGGACTTCAGACGAGTTAATCTTAGAAACGCCTCCCTGATTGGTGCTGATTTGACTCATGCCAACCTGCGAGGATCAGACTTAAGCCAAAGTAATCTGACTGGGGCGTCTCTCAAACTTGTCAACTTTCGAGAAGCGAATCTCACTCACGCCACCTTACGTGGCGCAGATTTGGTCGAAGCGAACCTAATTTCGAGTAACTTAACCCAAGCTAATCTTAGTCAAGCCAACTTAATCAATGCCAGTTTGCGAGCATCTACCTTGAATGGTGCTAATCTCAGTCGTGCCAATCTGTCGGAAGCCATTCTCAGTGAGGCAATCATGCGGGAAGCTAACTTAAATCAGGCAAAATTGATAGACGCTTCACTCAGTCGCACCAATCTCTCTTATGCTACATTAATTAGCGCCAATTTAGAAAAGGCGAATTTGACGAATGCGATTCTCCTAGAAACAAACTTAAAACAGGCAAATCTGAACAAAGCCCTGTTACATGGTGCTAACTTTACCCAGGCAGACTTAACTGAAGTGGATTTAAGTCAGGCTCGGCTTAATGGCGTTAACTTGACCAGAGCGATACTCATTGGGGCTAAACTCAGAGGCGTAAGTATTTGTTGGACAACCCTACGAGGTGCTAATCTTAGCAAAGCTAATTTATATCGCGCCAAACTATGCTGGTCTAATTTAACTGAAGCAATTTTACTAGAAACCGTTTTACTCGATGCCAATATGGATCAGGTGAACCTACGCGGTGCGACATTAACCGGGGCAATATTACCCGATGGATCAAGTTATGAGTGAGGGAAGGGAACAGGAAACAGGGAACAAGGGATTAATTTTTTTCGACAACTCTTAACTCAGATGACAAAATTAATGTCCAGGAGTAGGGTGGGCACTGCCCACCGGGTTGATAACCAAATAAGCATTTTAGTCCATTTTAATGGACTTAAGCTTTGAGCCAAGAACTTGAGTTCTTGGCGGATGATGTGGGAGTCTTAAAATGGTGTAATATCTCAATATGATTCGGATCAAAACCTGGAAACAATTTGGACTATTTGCCCTGTTGGGATGGCTGTTAAGTTGGCTGGTAAGCTGTAGCCCCGCTCCCGCCCCCTCAGCCGCTGGAGAAATAGAGTTCTGGACGATGCAGCTTCAGCCTCAGTTTACCGAGTATTTTAATCAAGTCATCGGTGACTTTGAAGCCGACAACCCAGACGTAAACGTGCGCTGGGTGGATGTCCCTTGGGCAGAAATGGAGCGTAAAATCTTAACCGCCGTATCCGCAAAAACAGCACCGGATGTGGTTAACTTAAATCCCAGCTTTGCCTCTCAGCTTGCCACTCGTAATGCTTGGTTAGAGTTAGAAGAGACAATCCCTGATGAAATTCGCCAGCAATATTTACCCAAAATCTGGCAAGCGAGTACGATTGATAATCAAAGTTTTGGTATCCCCTGGTATCTAACCACACGGGTAACGATCTACAATCAAGATTTACTTAAGCAAGCCGGAATTAGTCAACCGCCCACAACCTATACTGAACTGGCAGAGGTTGCCCAACAGGTGAAAGATAAGACAGGAAACTATGCCTTTTTTGTCACCTTTGTTCCCGATGATTCCAGTGAAGTGCTGGAATCTTTCGTACAGATGGGTGTGCAGTTAGTCGATGCAGAAGGAAAAGCCGCCTTTAATACGCCTGAAGGAATTGCCGCCTTTAAGTATTGGGTAGACTTGTATCAAAAAGGACTCTTACCACGAGAAGTTCTCACCCAAGGACATCGAAATGCGATTGAATTATATCAAGGGGGAGAGACAGCATTACTAGCATCCGGTGCGGAATTCTTAAAAACCATTGAAACCAACGCCCCCGACATTGCCAAAGTATCAGCGACATCCCCTCAAATTACCGGGGAAACCGGGAAAAAGAATGTGGCGGTAATGAATTTAGTCATTCCACGGGATACAAATATCCCAGAAGACGCCGTAAACTTTGCTCTATTTGTGACAAATACCGAGAATCAGTTGGCGTTTGCTCAAGCCGCAAATGTTTTACCGTCAACCATTGCAGCAGTGGAACAATATCAAGCGCAATTGTCAAGTAATCCGAATGCTTCTCCTGTAGAACAAGCACGGGCGATTAGTGCCAATCAGTTAACAGAGGCGGAGGTATTAGTACCCGCGATGAAGGATTTAAATAAGTTGCAAGCCGCAATTTATGAGAACTTACAAGCAGCAATGTTAGGAGAAAAGGAGGTAGAACAAGCGGTAGCTGATGCTGCCCAGATGTGGGATAGTTTGTAGTAAGGGCTTTAGCCCTTCATCGCTTCAACGTAAGCACTAACCTCAAAATTATACCGGCGCTGAAGCGCAACTACAAACCTACGAACCGAGGAAGTAACCTACCAGATAAAGAGAACCACACAGGACAATTGTCGAATCAGCAGCCGTGGTTGTCGCCGCTTGCAGTCCAGCTTCTAAGTTAGGATAAGTATGACAATGGGTAAGAGTGGGACAAACCGATCGCGCAGCCCAGATGTGGGATAGTTTGTAGTTTGTAGTTTGTAGTAAGGGCTTTAGCCTATCATCGCTCCAACGTAGGGACTAACCTCAAAATTATATCGGCGCTAAAGCGCAACTACAAACCAAGAAAATAACCCACCAGATAAAGAGAACCGCACAGGATAAGGGTAGAATCAGCAGCCGTGGTTGTCGCCGCTTGCAGTCCAGCTTCTAAGTTAGGATAAGTATGACAATGGGTAAGAGTGGGACAAACCGATCGCGCGATCGCACTCAATTCTTCCGGTTCGGCTGAGCTATGATCAGGCACAGGAACCAGGTAAACGCGATCGCCTCCTCGAAGTAATGCCTGAAAAATCCCCTCATGCTCTTTAGTTGAGAGGATTCCCATTACCCAGGTTACAGGCGTATTCAGCGTATCTACATATTGACGCAAACCTGTCGCCGCCGCCGGATTATGAGCGCCATCCACCAATAGGCGATAATTCTTCCATTCAGTCCATTGTAGGCGTCCCAACCATTGCGTCTTTGCCATCCCCGAAACAATAGCAGACTCTGGGATATGCCAGCCTTGGTTAACTAGGGATTGAAAAGTCGCGATCGCTACAGCAGAATTGGTTAACTGAATCTCCCCCAGCAACGACAATGGATAAATTATTCCCGCATAACTCGCCCATAACGGCGCGTCTGCATTTTGATGTAGGGGCGGGTTTAGGGACTTGGGTGTCGCGATTGATGATAACCTTGGTTCAAAACCCGCCCTGACTACAGTTTGCCTGTTGACTTTCTGGGCAGGTTCTACCCAGGTTACCGGACAATTTAACTGCTCAATCCGAGATTGAACAACAGCTTTCGCTTCTGCGGGAAGAGGGGCGATAATCGCCGGACAATTGGTTTTGAGAATACCCGCTTTCTCTGTAGCAATTTGACTCAGCGTCGAACCCAAAACCTGCCAATGTTCCCGACTAATTGAAGTAATAATCGTCGCCAAAGGCTGATCACAGACATTCGTCGCATCCAGACGTCCCCCTAACCCCACCTCAATCACCGCTATATCCACTTGTTGTTGAGCAAAATATAACCAAGCCGCCGCCGTAATCACTTCAAACTGCGTCGGGGAATCTTCCGTATTTGGGGGAATCGCCGCTTGAACTTGTTCCAGCAAGCTTACCAGTTCTGCAGTAGAAATGGGGTGTTGATTGATACAGATTCGTTCTGTCCAATCGATTAAATGAGGAGATGTATAGCGTCCAACCCGATAACCCGCTTCAGTGAGAACCGAGGAAAGATAGGCGCACACGGAACCTTTCCCATTGGTTCCCGCCACATGAATCATCGGGATACGCTGATGGGGATTCCCCAACGCCGCCAGAAGTCGCTGGATGCGTTCTAAGCCCAGATGGACACCAAAACGTTGATAGGGTTGTAGCAGAGAATTAATATCCATACAAATCTTTCTTGCTTCCCTCTCCCCTGGTGGGAGAGGGGCTAGGGGAGAGGGGGTTGTGGCTTAAGTTGACACGGATGAGTGACGTGCGCCCTGTTTTCTAACCGACGTGTACCCTTTTCCATCACCAATGTGCGCCCTTTTAACGGGAGGCGAAGCCTCCCCAAGAACATTCGGCGGAGCCTGGGAACGAGCTAATAACAATACTTATCGCTACTATCCGGTTGCTCATGCTCATGTCCTTTTCGCAATTTTCCCAGTAGTGTAGAAACAATCACACAACGTTTGGCGTCGCCCCCATTTTTGCCCCGTAGAGTCAGCCGCCCTAAAGCCCTGAGTGAGGTTTGTCCACACTTATCGTCAGGTGTACGCACAGGACAACCCTGGTAATTGAACTGAACTCGCCAATAGGGTGATGAACCATCTTTAACCAAGCTGGTTTCATATTTACCTCGATCATTTTTACTTTCGTCAATCACCACATTCGGATCAAAATTGTGCCATAGCCCATTGGTATTGAGTACTGACGCGGGGATGAATTGGTGAGGATCAGCCTGATGAATGGCGAACTGAAAGGCATCCTCTGGGTTTTTGCGAAAACTCACTTGCCAGGTCATTTTATCACGTTTAGCATGACTGTTCGCCTCTTGCATTGCCCAGTAAACTTGATCGCGGGCTTTATTCAAGTGTTGTACATTAGCAAAGCCCAGCCAACCCGGAGCCGCGATCGCACTTAGTATCCCGACCATGACTAGGACTATAATCACTTCTAGGATCGTATGTCCCGCCGTGGCGCTAGGAACGGGTTTTTGGGTTAATTGTTGAGAGTGTAGCATGGTAAATTCACCATTATCGAATTAACGTGTCGGAAGTTCCGTGCTACGATTGAGCAACTCGCTTTTAGGCTGAATCTATTTTTTTGACGTTGTACAGACGTAGCCGACTACGCTGGGAACATGAATTTTGACCTCTTGTGACACCCAACAGCGACGACGCAGACTGAGGTTCTAGACGGCGTAGCGTCCATTCCAGTCCTTAGGCGCACAAGAAGGTGAGCGAGCGGGTTCCTATCCGCAGCCGAAGCATTCCCAGGTGACAACAATATCCGTAATCAGAGCATTTTACTCTCTAATCTGATCAATAATTGGCTACAACTCTCCTAAAATTTGGATGCTCCTCTGGCAACTCCCTTTTGGTATTTTGCGACAAGAATTTTTCTATGAACAGGGGAATGTAAAAAAAGTTAATTTAATGAATCTTTCCTTATATTTTATCGGACTTACACACAGACCCTACACTACAGCGGACAACCTTGGGGATTAGATGTGGAGTCGTATTTCCCTTGACCAATTTCCATTGACCCGATTAAGGTTTTTACGACAACGCAACGGGCTGTAGCCTCCATGGGTTCGCCCGCACTGTTGGGAGCCGTCACCGTAATACCAATACCATTATCAATCTCTGGTTCTTTACCATCAACATTCTCTAGATTGCCTCGATAATCGAAGGTAATTGTTTGTTCATCTGTAAAACTACACGAAGGACTCCCTTTTTCGTTAGTTCCCGCCAGATCAGAACACAGCCGGATTTGTTCATCTTTGACGTCTAACCCTTCTATCAGCGGCTTCCAGGGTATGTTAGCGTCTTCTGTCTCGCTGGGATAAACAGCAATTTGGTGTTCACCGCCTTCAGTTCTAACACTAACGCTGTAGCTGAGATTGTCGAGTTTTGCTTCTTGCTGAGCGTCTTGCATTGCACTAAAGAGGACGTCATTCACTTTTGACACCCGTTGGCGGTTGACAAAAGCCAGCCAACCTGGAGCCGCGATCGCACTGAGAATGGCGATAATTAAGACAACGACGATTATTTCTAGCAACGTGAATCCAGGGTCATCTGGAGCCTGGGATGCGGCTTTCCTCCCCAGAGGCTGAGTTGGGGGGACTGCTTGTTTTCTCCAATTGTTGAATAAGGCTGATTTATTCATGATGTCCTTAGTTGGCTCTGATCAAATAACACCGGATTTAGGTGAACGCTATTGTTTAAACAAGAATCCTCGTCCTTTAATGGTTCTCTCTGCACTGGGAAAGTAGGGGGAGTTTTCACTGTACTCGGCATTTGGCTTAATTCGCGCTAGGGCATTTCCTCGTAAGACAACATGGGCGACTGTGTTTTCTACGTCTACACAAGCATAGAAGCTGGTAAAATCTGCATCAACTGGTGTTTTTAGCTGCTCTTTTGTTGTGCCTTTATCTTCAATTTCTGTGAGTCTGTCACTGTCTATCCCTAGAACCGATGTGCACTTGTCTTCATCAGGCTCAAGATTGTCATCATCAGTTTGGTCAATGTAATCGATTAAAACGCTAGGTGGATTGTTTGTTAGATCATAGTCGCCACCTTTTTCCCAAGCGTTCATTGCCTTTTCAGTTGTTCCCTCCTCCCCTAAATTAAACAGTTTAAATCCAGCATCTATTTCATATCGTTCATCATCAAAATCTAGATAGTTGGGAGTGTCATCTGGTTTAGTTGGATTGTTAGGATTTCTAATGCCATCATGAATTTCAAACCGAGCGATTCTTGCCGCATCAGACCAAGCTGAATCATCACCTTCCCCTTTAATCAGGTAATAAGCCACCAGTGAAAAAACAAAGGCATCATTACATTCAGGTGGCTCTGCTCTCTCGCCTGGAGTTGGACATACTGGGTTATTACGGTTAATCGTCGTATCTCTATGGATTGTCTGGGGTAAGTATTTCCTTGTCCAAAATACTAAAACTGGAGTCGCATCATCTATACTGGGTAGTTCATCTGCAATTTCTCCAACACCCTTCCCATCGTAGATATAAACGGCTTGCTCTAAATCCTGAGCCATGTAGTCTAGGGCAGACTGAATATCTTGTTCTGTCTTTGCCTTGGCTTGCTCTCGGCGGTCTGTGGCAAGGATGTTGATCATAAACCCGAGCAAAGGGGTGATCACCAAAGCCGCTAAGATGATCGCCACTAGGAGTTCTATCAGCGTAAACCCGCCCGATTTTTGGGCTGACCCAGAGCGTTTTCGCTGAGAATTGTGGATAAATTTGAGCCTATTTATCATTTAACTTCCCCTTTGTCAATTCATCGATCTATATCCGATCCTTTTTGCCACGCCTGTGCTACCCTAGCAGTCAATATTTGCTTCGTCACAGATTGTCTGAAATGTTGAACTATCGACTCCGATTTCAGTGGTAATCTGGGCAAGTGGAGCTTGGGTTTTACTCAAACCGATGCCGCCTGTCGCACTCAGTTGGGTTCCCTGGTTGGTGAACCCTTCGACAAAATCTGAGGTAAAGGCATCGGCGCGGTAAACTCGCACTCCCAAGCGATAGCTGGTGTAACGTCGTATGCCTGTGTTTGGTGGAGGTGGAATTTTGCCAATCGCCTGGATAATGAAGTCTTGATAGCCAGTACATTCTTCACCATCCTCAGGGTTATCCACGCAGTACAAGACGGAATCTTGGGGTTGGGGGGAGGCGCAGTATCCAGAGGGGGCACAGTTCAAACTGCCCTGGCTCGGCGGATCAACCTCACTGAAATTACTCCCCTCGCTAAAGGCGTTCTTTAGCTGTTCGTTGTCTGAGTTAGGAACAAACGGGATGTTTCCTGAGTTGACTCCATCAATGTAGGAACTCGCGGCTTGGGTTGCCCGTTCTACCCGTCTGGCTTGCACCCGATTGGCGACTGCCATTGTGATGATCGGTGCTAGTCCAATCATCAAAATCGTGACCACAATAATCGCGATTAACGATTCAATGATGGTAAAGCCAGACTGGGTTGATGGGTTTGCAGGTTGTCGTTGTTTGTGCTGGTTCATGGTTGATTCCCCAATGCTTGATTTTCGCCTCGGGTGTTATTTATTAGGAGTAGGGCGGTTCAGAACAACCGTGTTGCTCACGTAGCCTTTCATTGATAGCTGGTTTATCATTACCAATCACTGTCCCACACAACAAGGTTTCTATCCACGGATCATCGCGCTGGACTTCCTGGAAGAATTCATCCGGATCTCCCGCCGGGGGTGTGGTGAAACGACTGCTAAACAAGTCCGGGATTTGGCTGAGTAAGCCAACATCATATCCAAATCGCCGATTGGGGGGCAAGCTGTAATTTATTTTCCCTTCCGAGTTGCCGGTGGCGTATTTCTGGGGGAAATCAAAAATTCCTCTCTTCTTGTCGAAAAATGTTCCATTATCCAGGAAGGGCTGGAATGGACCCGTTGCCAAGCTACTGCGCTCAAATTCCATCAAGGAACCACTAATGGAAAGGTTTATACCCTCCCAATCTTCTAGGAAGCGGATAAAGCTAGCAATACCCCCATCTGGTTCACCAGGACGTGGTGGGGTATTGCCGACAGCGGCGATTAAGTTCGCTGTTGTTTCTGTTGCTGGCGGTAGCCATTGGGATTTTTCTACTTCTGCGTTAACTGTCGCTCCATTCCAGTCTGCTTGTTGGGCGATCGGTTGATGCAGGTTTAAGACGGGAACCAGGAGCGGCTGATCCTGACTGGTCATTTCAGTTTCAGCGGAGATTGGGAAGGGGACGAATGGATCAGTGCCTCCAGTTACATCAATTTTGTTAAATCCGAGGAAACGACCGCCAATAATTTGCGGAGCATCCGGTGCAGCCTCATATTCAATATTATTCGCTGCCAGACTCCGACCGATAAAGTTCCCAGCCAACTGCACACCTTTTCCAAAAGTCAGTTTGCCACTCTTGACCACCCAGAAAATCTGGTTAGGGTCAACGCCCTGCAACTCCAGTTCAACCCCATCACCAAATGTGAGATTTCCACTATTGACCCGAAGCACAAACATGGCGTCAGCCGTTCCCTTGAGGGTAATCTTTGCGTTAGCGTCAAAAGTCGCAGGCAAGTCGAATACATTGACAGATTTAGGTGAATCCGGATTAGTCTGGGGAGTCGTTTGGGCAGTCAGGGTTCCACCCGCCGGACTAAGTGAACCATCAGGTTTAACGATGGCATCGTCATTGGCAGCCAGAGGATCGAGATTCACCAGTTGACCTCGTAAAGTATTGAGGTTATTTAAAACGGGACATCCTGATCCTGGCGATGAAGCAGGTCTTCCTATTTCCTTGTATCCCTTTGCCAGACAGAATGTATATGCAGTCACAGGCTTAACGCCATCATTCAGATCACTCAAATTAGGAATGGCATCGGTATAAGCTTTATCCACAGAGATTTTGGGGACGAACAACTTGTTCCTCACATACTTGGAATGCTCGTTTTCATCCAGAGGTGTGATGCTGTCACGCGGCTTAAGTAGCCCATAGCTGTCCCAGCTTGTTTCGTAATACAGGGGTTTATTGTTTCTGTTGTGAAGGCGAGTACCCCCTGGATTTGTTATGTTGTTTGTGGTTCCGAACCAGAGGGCATTATCTGCCGTATTGGGAACAGCAGGAAATATACAGCCGTTACCGTTAGGAGCATTACCGCTATTATCCAGTGGGCAAACCGCACCGATGGCTTGAGCCACACGGTTGGTAGGATCAAGTACCAGATTATGGTTAGAGGTGCGGGCAAATGCCACACGGCGAGGATAACGTTGATCGCTTGCCTGCAAAGCCGATTGAGCTGTTGTGCCTGCTCCTAGGTTGGCTACAGTTGCTGCATCAAGGGAAGTAGAACTAGCAACTCTCCCCAACTGATCAATTGTCACGTCTCGCTCAAAAATGTTTGTATCACTAGAATCGCCATCCCCATTTAGGTCTAGACTTACAGTCACTTCATCATCATTTAAATCCCCATCCCCATTCACGTCATAACCAATCACCCAGTCACTCGGCTGACACTCAGAAACCGGGAACTTGCGACAGATTTCCATCGCATATTCGGGGAAATCATCTATGCGCCGCTGAACTGGAGTGACGAAGTTGTTGAAGTAGGAACTGCTGCTATTAGCAGGGGGATTGGCATTCTCATTAGAGTAGGTTGTATCCGAGAATAAGCCCCAATCAAATACATCCCGATTAAAGCTAGAAAGACCGTTGGTGGCGTAGGTGTTGGTATAAAAGCCATTGCGGAGGCGATTATTGATAATGCTTTGATTGCCGACATTACTGTTGACCAGTTCATAGTCTCCCTCATTGCGGAAGCCGAACCGGAAATCCTTAGACAGTAGTGTCATTGAGTCCGCAATCACTGCCACCTGTCGCCATGTATCTCCTGTGGTACATTTGGGCAATCTCGGATCGTTAGGGCGACAAGCGAAGTTTACATCAAGCTCACTGCGCTTGTAAAAATCGTCTCCCCAGTCATCTGGATTGAGATTAATGTCATCAACATCAAACTCTTCTTTGGTGTGAGGATTAAATACCGGTGCCAATCTACCCTGATCATCGACTATGCCATTGTTATTTCGATCCGACCAAGCCCAGAGATAGGCAGGTAGGTTCGTGGCTAAGGTGAGACCTTTTTCTTCTTCCCGGAATGTATCGTCATCATTGCGGGATAGTTCTGCACCGTTGTATAGCAGAATTCCAGTGGGACGACGGGTGGGGTCGAGTTTGTAGTCTACGGCGCTTTCTCGCTGGGCTGCAGTTTTGTTATCTACATCATCACCCGTTAGCTGATTCTCCCTATCCGTTGATATATCGGGCAGTAGGGTACTTAAATCAGCCAAAGCATCATCCCGTGAGGCATAGATAATGCCGCTATTGGGCAGCAAATATTCGGGTTCAGGTCCGTTGATCCCGCCTTGAAAGTCAATACTCTGTCGGCGCAGCTTATCTAAATCAATCTTGGTTGCCCGTACTTCTAGGGGATGGCGTTCTTCTATGCTCAGATCGTAATTGCCCGTTAAGTTAGCGACTGATTCTACTGTCGTTGTTTCTCGATCATCCGCATCAATGGCTTGTACCTGTCGGGCATCGAGGAATGCCACTTCTGCGATCGCTCCGTGGGGAATCCTACTTTCATCAACATCAAGCTTTAGTGTGCCATCTAATATTTGCAAAGCGCAGATAGTGGAATCAATGGCGGCTTGATCCGCCAAGGTTCGATCATCCTTCTGTTTTTGCAGAGCTTTACGCAAGTTTTCATTGACAAAACGCCCGTTGGGAAAGACGATATTGGCTTGGTAGGCTAGGTATTCATTGATGCGACCGGCTGCGTAGTTTTCTGTCCGATCTATCCCACTGAGTAAGCCTTTGCCATCTGGACTTACTGCCTCGGCATTAGCGGTTTTCGTTGGAGGCGGATAGCTAACCCCATTATTTGATTTACCAAACTTACGGTTACCCAGATCTAACTGACCACTGACATCAGGCAAGCCGTCAGGATTTCTGGCAGTGGTGACGTTGGTTGGGTCGTAGTAGCTGCTGATACAAGCAATCGGTTTTTGCTCTGTGTCGTCGCCTTCGTAAATGTCTTGGGCGTAGTGGTAAACAGCCGTTGCCCTCATCCGTAAGTCGCCTTTGGCATATCTTCGGGTGCTGGGGTCAATGGTAACAAGGGGAGTGAAACTCCCTCTTACGGTAGTCGGATCATAAAGATTATTATCCGATAGATCAACTTGATTTGGGTCAGTGCCTAGTGGCGGTAAGGGGGTTTGATCCCACTCTTGATTGGTATTGTCATAAACCTTCAATCCCACTGCCGGCGACATAGGCATCGTATCGGGCCAAACAATTGGGAATTCTTCTATGGCACTGGTTGTCGGATCATCGTAGGTTAGATTTTCCTCAATCTCTGGTGTTTTGGGATCATCATATCTCGGCGGCGGCAAGAATGAGTTTTTCCGCTCATAGACACCAGCACCCGTGATAATCCGCAAGCCTCCGACTGGGTCAAGATTATTATCGGGTTCCTCTGCGGCTGCTTTTTCCCAGAAACCATTCCGTTCGGTGTCACCCACATCCGCCAGGGATTGGATTTGAGAGAAGCGAACCCGGGTATCGTCTGCTCCAATTTCATCTTTATCCCAGACTGTTTCTTCAATCGCCTGCTCTTCTACCTCCCCAGCGTCCGAGTCATACACAACCAATGGCAGATTATTGCCCACCAAGATGCGATCGCCGATATAGTTTTCCTGCTCATCTTGTTCCAGGGTGTCGGGTTCCGTTGCTGGTGGTTTAACTTTATCTCCGGCAGTTTTCAGCTCCACCAACGAATAACCGGCATGAGTCGTACCATCATCGGGCTTGTAAGGGTAGCTCCATTGATCGGGCGGACGTAGATTATCACCTGCACCCACAGGATCGAGGAGGGCATCATCATTTTCTTGTCCTAGGGGAACTTCGACAAAGGGTACTCGTCGGGTTCGGTCTTTAAAGTAAGCAAATAAGGCTTTCTCCCGTGCTGTGGCTTTGTCTTGCTCCTCTTCCCTCACGAGGTCTTTGACGCTGACCGGGTCACTATTGTTATAACCCTCACTACCAGCATCGTTGTTTCCGATCCAAGTCGTGACCAAATTATTCACCCGCCGCGTGAAGGCTTGGCTGTTATAGAGAACCTCTCGGGGTGATGAGTGGGTCGTTGATTGGTTTTGGTCATTTTTTAAATCTTCTACAGGGGCTTTTGTACCCCCGCGATTTTCATCATATAAATGAACTTTAACCGCTCTGGTTGAGCTATAATTCTCTGCCAAAGGTTCCGCGTTAACCAAGTGACCGCCTACGGCAATTTTGCTGTTTTCTTCGTCATAAAAACAAGACTCTGGCGCACTCACCTGGTAAAGCTCAATATGACCCGATTTTGTGGTTGTGGTAAACAAGTTACCATTGGTGATCATCCGCCCATTGAGTTGTAGCGCACTCCCAGCCACCACGGCTAAGTCATCTTCAAAGACAACGGCATTATTCGATAAAGGAATTCGCGCCCGGTCTTGTTGATACTCTAGGGCAGAGAAACCAGACGTCCCCGGTGCTTGTTCTTGAAACTCAAAATCATTAGTCTCTAAACCTAACTCCCCTACCTTCTCAATCGGTACTGTCGCGGTGTAAACAAAGAAGCTCTTCTTCAACTTTGAGCCAGATTTATACCAACCCGCTTGACTGACTAACTTAGCACTGGTGCTAAGAGCGCCCGCGCAACTTGGGTTAGCAAAACCGTCATCCATCGGAGGAGTTCGGGCATCTAAGGGGCTTCTGGCGACTGCAAACGCACCTGTGTCGCGGTCACGAGCTGGGCTACGGAAGACGAGGCTGTAGAGAGTCAAGCTATCGTACTCTCCATCACCATCGGTATCTACAGGAAATCGCCAAGCTGTTGATATCGTTTCCCCTGCTTCTAAGAAATCAGCTTTTTCTTCTTGTGTGATGCCACCCCCAGTAATGTCATAAGCCAAGCGCAGCCGCTGTTCATCGGGGAAGGTAAATTTATCATCATCATTCTTGAGCAAATTGTAAAGCGCGTCATCCGACGGGGTTGCCCGAGGCAGTCGTGGATCTTCAAACAAGATATCCAGTTTCTGCTTTGCCCGATCAATCGCTGGCGCAGCCGATGCCATTACCGCTTCATCCACCCGGTAGTTCCGAGCATTTTTGGCTCGGTCAAAGGAGCGAAATACGATCGCGGTAGTGAGTAGGATCACCACCAAAATCACCATGGTTACCGTAGGTAGGATAAATCCCGCCCCCGCTAAGCCAGAGCGATGGCGCAATACCATCAACCTTCGCAATAGCCAGGTCATGACCCCTTTAGTCAGGGTTCTCGATAGTTTTAGGAGTTGCCGATAGAGTTTTTGAATAACCTTGGCTAGCTTTTTCGGGATTGACATGGTGATTTCCTCTCAAGAGGATAGATAGTTAAACCGAACAACAACGCTTCTCAGGGCGTTCCGTCTGGGTGATTTTGATGATAAGCAATAGCAAGACTTTAATAGTATGTCCGGATGGGGACGAGCCTCCCTTGTATTATGAGACAAAAGCTCTGGGGGCAAGTTCCCTCTGGCGATAGAATTATTTGACCTATTTCAGACGCAGTTCTCACCGATCACCCTGCCTTAATCAGATTGTATCCTAGGGTACACTCTGTCATCATCGGTGAGTTACTAAGCCTAGCTTACCCACTTTGGCGAGAAAAGTGATCATCCTGTTGGGTATTTGTCCTTTGTCCTTGGTTAAGGGTGATGGGGTGATGGGGTGATGTTAGCTTTAGGGGAAGGAATTCTCGGCTTACTTCACATTTGATCGGGGCGGGTTTAGTTGCATCTGGGTGAGGAAAGAAACGATAATGGTCAAACCCGCCCCTACACAATACTCTATCTTTCTCATCTTCCCCACCTTCCCCACGGGAATTTAATAATGATGGAGATTAATCCCTGCTTCCTTTGCCATCGCCTGTAATCCCTTCTTCTCCAGCGTCTTAATTGCCTTTGTCGAAAGTTTCAGTTTCACCCAGCGATTGCCTTCTTGCCACCAGACTCGCTTCGATTGTAAGTTGGCTTGCTGCAATTTTTTGGTGCGGCGGTGAGAGTGGGAGATGGCATAGGCGTTATTTGCCTTCTTTCCCGTTAGTTGACATTTGCGTGACATAATGTGCCTTTAGTTATAGTCCGTATTCCATCATATCTTGGTCAGGGAACAGGGTGTGGGGTGTCGGGTGTGGGGTGTCGGGTGTCGGGTGTGGGGTGTCGGATGTGGCGCAACCTGAGTGTGATGTAGGGGCGGGTTTCACTACTATCTTTTCGGTTGCAACCCTAAGTAACTAAACCCGCCCCGACTGGAACCCAGCCTACCGATTGGTCAACCGAGTCAGTACCTGATTCGACCGTTCCACAAAGGACTTCATTCCTTTCGCGTCAAAGCCTTTTTGTGCCATCAGCGCCAAGTCGTAGACATGCTGACAAATCAGGTTGGCTAATTCCCCACTGGGGGATTGACCCACGCCTTGGACAATAGTCCCCTGACTAATCTCCACTAAGTTCTCAATCAAGGGATGTGCCGTATTCACCACTAAAATATGTTCCTCAGGAAACTGCACCGCTTGCTGCTGCATCAGGGCGGTCATATCTTGCAACCGCCGCAGGGCTTCCGGTAGCAGTACCATGGCTGGGGGTGTTCCTTGGGGGTCATCGGATTTCAGCGCCTGGGTTTTCACATTCACCTTGGGCTTGTTTATCGCTTTCTCAAATAACTCCTTAATCAGTTCGCTGCGGGTTTTATTGGTTTTGGGGTCAACAATATCCGCCGCCTTGTCTTGGTCAACCAAGGTATTATCTAACTCCGAATCTACCCGGGAGAACTTGACATCGGAATATTCTTGTTCCAGGAAACTAATAAAATGGGTGTCAATAAACGAGTCCATAAACAGGACTTCCAATCCCTGATTCTTATGCAGTTCCACGTAAGTGGCTTGGGCGGCTTCGTCGGTGCAGTAGAAGACGTGGTTTTCGTGCTGGGTTTTGTTGCGGTCTAAATACTCTTTCAGCGTAGTATAAATCCGTCCCTGTTCATCTTGATTCAAAGACGCCCCAGCAGAGACATCCTGCCAAACATCCCCAGCTTGAGATTGAACCTCAACTTCAGCCGCTGCGCTTCCCGATTCTTCACCCTGAGGGGGTTCATAAGTGGTGCGATAGAGAATAATATCCTCGACTTGTTTCTTGAACTTGTCGTTATTCAGGGCACCAAACTTGACAAACGTCCCCACATCTTGCCAGCAGCGGATATAGTCTTGCCGTTGTTCCGTGTAAAGCTGATTCAGACGGTCAGCAATTTTCTTGGCAATAAAATCGGCAATCCGGCGCACTGTCCGGTCATTGGTGAGGGCGGAACGGGAGACATTGATGGGAATGTCGGGACTATCTATCACCCCCCGCAGTGGCATCAAGAAGTTAGGAATCACTTCTTCACAGTTGTCGCTGACAAACACCTGATTACAGAACAGTTTAATATGACCCTTGGTCACATCCACATCGGGTTTGAGTTTGGGAAAATAGAGAATTCCATTCAACAAGAAAGGATAATCGGTCTTCAGATGCACCCATAGCAGCGGCTCTTCCTGAAACGGATACAGATAGCGATAAAATTCTAAATAATCCTCATCGCTCAGGTTTTGTGGTGATTGTTTCCACAGTGCCTTATGCTGATTCAGTTCCTCGCCATCGAGCTTAATCGGTACAGGCATGAAGTCGCAGTACTTCTTCACCAGTTGACGAATCCGGGCGGGTTCGACATATTCGACTTCTTCATCTTGCAGGGTCAGAGTGACGGTGGTACCCCGTTGTTGGCGAGAGGATTCTGACAGTTCAAATTGGGGAGAGCCATCACAAGACCAATGTACCGCCTCAGCACCGGCTTGGTAAGAGAGGGTATCAACCTCCACTTTCTTTGCCACCATGAAGCAGGAGTAGAAGCCGAGACCGAAGTGACCGATAATCTGCTGGTCAGCGTCTTTCTGGTATTTCTGGATAAATTCTTCGGCGCTGGAGAAGGCTACCTGGTTAATATATTTTTTCACCTCCTCAGCGGTCATGCCAATTCCGTTATCGGAAACGGAGAGGGTTTGGTTATTTTTATCCAGGGAAATAGTAATTTCTGGTTCCCCCACGTCCCCATCAACTTCCCCAGAGTAGGACACCATCTTCAGCTTCTGGATGGCGTCCACGGCGTTGGAGACGAGTTCCCGCAAGAAGATTTCATGGTCGGTGTAGAGCGACTTCTTGATAATGGGAAAGATATTCTCGGTATGAATCGTAATTTGTCCCTGTTCTAGTACAGTCATAGGTGACACTCTGTAATGGTTCGGGTATTCAGTACGATTGTGTGCGATCGCCCGAATTTTGGGGGAACAGATAGCCCCCGTTCGAGAATACGGATCTCCGCACTTGGGGGAGATGGGGGAGATGGGAGCGGAGGAGCGGGGGAGATGGGGAGCGGGGGAAGCTGGGGGAGCTGGGGGAGCGGGGGAAGCGGGGGAAGCTGGGGGAGATATTAGCTGTTCCGTTATTTCTGCCTTCTTGCAAGAGGAGCAGGGAAGAGATGCAATTTGTTATCCGGACACGACTTTGCTTGGTGGTGGGGAGTAATAACCCAATGATGGGAATTATTCTATTTTTATGCCACATCAAACGCCATTTGATAGACAGTTAAATCTTCTTTTAACCAATTCTTTCTTTTTTTCCTTTCTGTTTGGACTAATCAGAGCTGATTATCCCTGGGCGATCGCACTCAGGTGTGATAACAACGATTCACGACATACCCCTACTACTGACCGTTTCGGTGAAAGTTGTCAAGTCCTGATAACTTAAACCATTCTTTCCCCTTCCGGGGTTTAAATTTTCCAATCAGGTACAGGTCTCAACAAAACGTCATACTTGCTCGTTTTTTACCTCTTTTCCAGAAGAATCTACGAATTTTAAGGGGTTACAGCCATTGTGAGATGAGTGTGCGATTTTCAGGTATAGTATTTATGGTGGGTGCTTTGTGGGTCTCAATAATTCTGACACAGCTAAACCCCTTGAATCTTAGTAGAACTTTGTATAATTTATGGTTTTCGGCTCACGCCCAATGTCCCCTTGGACGCATGTATTTTGTTAAACTTACGATAAAAATCATGACTAAGTATTGACAAAAACACAGATAACACAGAAGGGATGGCACTTTCCTCCAACCCTAAATATTGGAGTTGAGACGACGATGGCAAGATTTGCCAAAGTAGAGGGAAGCGAAGTAAGCGCTACGAACGGCGCTAAACCCCATACCCCAACTCCCGCATCATCGGTGCAATAATAGGCATCACCTGGTTAATCGCCTGACCATTCTTCTGTTTCCACTTATCCGCTTTCGGCTGGGAAACCGTAGTCCAACTGAGACGCCCCTCCTGAATATACTGAAGACTCTCCGGGGACATTTCCCATCCAGTGAACTGACAAAACTGCTCCAATACCGCCTGGGGATCAGCTAAAAGCTCTTCATAAGAAACTCGCATCAACCGTTTCTGCCAATCGGGATTCGCCTGTTCCCACTCCAGCAGATAACGATTATGCTCCACCCAACTCCAGGCACAAATCTCGGCTAATGACTGGTGAACCACCGTTTGCCAACCGGGTGGAATCGGATAACACCAATGGGAAATCGTCGCACCTTCGGGAAACGGTAACGGGCGCTTCCAGAAAACCCCCGAATGCCAACCCTCCATCATCGAAGAAACACAGGCTCTACCATCGCGAACCAGATGAACTAACAAAGCATCCGGAAACATAAGCCGCAGCGCCTCTAAATGAAAGCAATTGGCAACGGTTTTCTCCAAATAGCGCACGGGTTTCCTGAGTAAGCCATAATTAAAGCCATCTCGCCAGCGAGAGAGGCGGCGATGGCGTAGGTTTTCGATTAGCAGTTCCCGCCGAAACGCCTTAATCATGTCCGGGGTACATTCGGCTGGCAAAATATAATCAGTAGGCACAGATAACCGCTGATAGGGAAAAAACTGAAACCATAACGGATCATTCTCTTTATCAAAGGACCAAACCTCTGGTAGGCGTCGAGTGATTTCATACAAATAACTCGACCCTGACCGAGGTGCCGATACAATAAAGACAGGTCTAGACAAACGCGGCTGTAAAACCTGGAAAATGAGGAACTTTATCGCTTTTGACATCAAACGTGATGGGCGATGGGGATAGGTGATAACCGAAGGACTGCATCCGAGTTCCACAAATCGTTTCAATCATTTGCAGCTTATCCTTGCCCAAAAATTCTAACCAATTCACCTGATGATTGCCACGGGGTTGAGACTGCTTAATTAAATAGGTGTTAACTCCATCTCCCCCATCTACCCCTATGGAAAATAACATTATTATCTACCGAGATACGCTCCTACCCTACTCGGAAACATTTATTCCCGCGCAAGTGGAAAACTATGAATCCTACACCGGATTCTACGTCGGAACATCCCGGTGTCGCGGCAGAAACTATCCCCTACCTGCCCAGAGAACCCTCGTGCTCAGCGAGATGGCGAAACTCACCCTAAGACGCAAACTCTTATTTCTGATCACTGGCTTAGGCTATCCGGACTGGTTTCGTCGCCTGAGACAACTCTCACCCCGCCTGATTCATGCCCATTTTGGACCCGATGGCGTTTGGGCATTACCCATGAGGCAACGGCTGAAAGTTCCCTTAATTGTCACCTTCCATGGCTACGATATCACAGTTAATCAGGACAGCGGCGATGATCTCAGTGACATGTTTGGTCCCCATCCCTTAACCCGTGTGTATTTCTGGCGGCGACGGCATTTATTCAAAAAAGCCCACTGTTGTATCGCCGTGTCTGAATTTATTCGCACGAAACTAATTGAAAAAGGCTGTCCCCCGGACAAGATAATTGTTCACTACATTGGCATTGATGTGGATAAGTTTGCCCCTCAGCCCAACCCGTCACGTCAGCCTGTGGTGCTATTCGTCGGGCGACTGGTGGAAAAAAAGGGGTGTCAGTACTTAATTCAGGCAATGGCTCAGGTACAATCAGTACGACCGGATATCGAACTGGTGGTTATTGGTGATGGTGGACTACGCTCAACCCTAGAACAACAAGCTGCCCATTCCCTGAAACGCTATCGCTTTTTAGGGGCGCAACCCTCGGATAGGGTTCGGGATTGGCTGAATCAAGCGATGTTACTTTGTATCCCCAGCGTTACCGACAGTCGCCACAATTGTGAGGGGCTACCCATAACCCTACTCGAAGCCCAAGCCATGGCGGTACCCGTCGTCAGTTCCATTCACGCCGGAATTCCGGAGGCGATTATCCACGGCGAAACCGGTTTCTTGGCTGCCGAAAAAGACTGGCAAGCCCTAGCTGAGAATATCCTGACCTTAGCCAACAACGAACCACTCCGAAAACAGATTGCGATCGCGGGACGCCAACAGGTAGAGCAAAAATTTAACTTAAAGCATAATACCACGAAGTTAGAAGGAATTTACGATCAGATTTTGCAGGAGAGGTGAGGGTGATGGGGATCAAGGGCAGACAATGAACCATCAACCATCACCGTTTCACGTTTTTGAGTAAAGCATACGTCGGTTGAGACGGGAATATCGTCGCTAAAGCAATTTTCAACAGAACAATACTGATTATCTTGGGTCTAAGCAACCAAATCGGATCATGAATTATCACTTGTCCAAAAAAGCGCATAGCTGTTAATCCACGTCGCCGTTCTAAACGACCTTCAATCGCTTTAAAGGTAAAATACTTGTAACGTTCTGCCAGAACCTGCCGTTTAAGATAATCTAAGGGTTCAGGTGCCTGAGCCAAGGCTCGTTCAATCACCCGTAAGCTAGCCGCCTCCATTTTCCAAACATCTGTAGACATGGAGTGAGGAGAAATACGATATAAAATTTGGGCAGAAGGGACACAAACAAATTCATAGGGAGCCGCTAGACGCAACCACATCTCCCAATCTTCTACCGCATTGAGTGACTCATCAAAGCCCCCGACTTCAGCAAATGCCTTGGCTAAGACTAACACATTAGACCCCCCTTCTACGAAGTCTCGCAAAAGCAATTTATTGTAAACATTACCATTAGCAATAATGTGACCCCCTGGACGTAAAAATTGACCCGATTCATCAATCCAATCCGTCCAACTATAAGCCACACCCGCTTGCGGATTCGCTTCTAACGCTTTGATTTGGGCTTCTAGTTTATCCGCTCTCCACAGGTCATCGGCATCAATGAAGGAGATATACTTTCCGGTGGCTTGGGAAATCCCCCGATTCCGACTGGCGGCTAAACCAGCATTGGCATAAGAAAACACGTTTAAACGGGAGTCATTAATCTGGGAAATGACGGATAAGGTGTTATCGGTAGACCCATCATTAATCACCATCAGTTCAAAATCAGCAACGGTTTGCTGCAATACCGATTCAATGGTTTGTTTAATTGTTTTTTCACCATTAAAAACTGGAATAATTATTGATACCAATGGCATAGTTATGTTGCTCCTTGTGTCAATTTTAGGGACAGTCAGGACGGGTCTGAACGCAGGTATCCGTATAAAGCATGAACCTCAGCCAACTTGCCCAACTTGGTAAGCAATGCTTGTGCTTGCTGGGGAGGTAAGAGAGTCACAATGGTCATTCTCAACATCACTTTCACCAGTACTCGTGCTTGGAGAAGAGACGGATCATTACTGAGTGCTATCCAGATAAATCGAGCTGCTGTTAATCCCCGTTGACGACTAGATGGTCGTTCTAAAGCATCGACAACCAAACATTTATAACGGTTAGAAATAATATCCCTCCTCAGAGATTTTATCGATTCAGGAGCCTGATCTAGGGCTTTAGCTATCACGTTTTTAAACCCTTTTTCTTGGCGTTCAACGTTATTCGACCAGGAATTCGAGAACAGGGATTTCCGATATAAAACTTGCGGTTTTGGCACCACAATAAACGGATAGCAGGCTGCCAATCGTAGCCACATATCCCAATCCTGACCGCCCACTAGGGATTCGTCAAAATTACCCACTTTTTCCAGGGCTTGCCGGCGGATCAATGGATTAGAACCACTGCCAATAAAATCAATCAACAATAGCTTGGCTTGCACATCACCACTGGCACTAATATAAGTTCCTCGACGCCAAAATTGACCCTTTTCATCGACCCAATTTGTCCAACTATACGCCACGGCTACTTCAGGATGCGACTGTAGTGCTTGCAATTGGGCATCTAGCTTATCGGCTGTCCACAGATCATCGGCGTCGAGAAATGCCAAATAGTCACCGGTAGCTTTTTCAATTCCCCGATTGCGGCTTTTTTGGGGACCTGCATTGGGATAAGAGAATACCTTAATTCGAGGATCAGGGATATTAGAAACAATTTCTAAGGTTGAATCTTGAGACCCATCATTGATGACAATGAGTTCAAAATCTGAAAAGGTTTGCTCTAAAACCGATTGAATTGTTTCGCGAATGGTTACTTCAGCATTGTAAACGGGAATAATTACAGAAATTACTGGCATAATTCACTTCAATTAATTAGATATATTTTTTCTCCATAAATAAAAAGGACTGAGAAAGCCCCCCCAGAAAAATTCAAGCTCACAAGCCTTGATCAGATCCCGTTTTACCTGCCATCGATATTTAATAATGTAGCTGATCAGGCGACGCAAGTTACCAAGCAGCGTTCGGATAAAAATCACAGGTTTTTGCCAAGGAGTGGCATTAATCATTCGCAGTTGACATGTCGCTAACCCACACCCCCGTGAAATAGACAGTAAATAATCCCGTTCTAATCGCCAGCGCGGTATTTGATGATAGGTATGCAAATCGGGATGATACCAAATTTCCCACCCAGCTTTATACATGTACAGTAAGGGTTCATAATCATCCCCCTGTATCATCACTCCCGGTAATTTACCTGTTAATGTGGGACGCGGCGGCACCGTTTCACACCAGGCTTTTTTCCGCACCACTAATGAAGCCGCTGGCGGTAATCTCAAATTTTGCGGTTCAAATTGATGGGGCGTAGAACCATGTTCGCGAATCGCTAAAAAGGCTTGGATGCGTTGAAAGTTTTCCGGCGGTTCAACTTCAAACTCCCCATGAATTTGCCCACTAAACGCACCGACTCGGGGATGTTCCTGGGCAAATGAATAGGCTTGGGCTATCCAATCGGGATTGGGTATGTTATCATCATCTAAAAATCCAATGAGTTCCCCCTGTGCCTCTTGTACCGCCCGTAATCTGGCAAAAGCGGCACCCTGTTCCGGTTCGAGGATATAGGTTAAAGGAACACTGGGTAACCAATTCCCTTGATACTCCTGCACCACTTGAGCGGTATTATCGGTACTATTATTATCAACAACAATAATTTCCCAGGAAATCTGGTCTAAACCCGCTTGCTGTCGCAGTTTATCCAGCAACTTCGGCAAACGGCTGGCACCATTATAAGTCGGAATAGCTACCGTGAAGTCTATAGACATTGTTCTGGTGTCTCCCGTGACATAACGTTCAGGGTGATGATTGGGTTGGGGCTACTGAAATAGCCATTGCGGTACAGGTACCGTTTTAACGGTTTCAAAGCCTTTAATCTAGTAAGTTTTAGCTAACTTGAGCTTTCAGCCGGACATTTATTTCCTGGCGTCCAAGTCAGCCAAATTCGGTTTACTTGTTAGTCGTTAGTGCTGATGCGCTGATGGCGATCGCATCGCAAATCCGAACGTTTCGTATATATTTTGGCATAGATATGATACTCTGCCTAATGTTAACTCTAACTGAATATTAGCTGAATTCGGGAGACATTTTAGTAAAATTTTGATAAAGATTTTTTGCGAAACCGGATCAATGTACCGCGTCGGGTTTAGGCGAATTTACTACCCCGGCTTACTACTTAAAGGTGAGGAAGTTATCCGCACAAAGGATATGCTATGAATAATGATTACAGTATAACTGTTCTGAATGCCTTTTGTACAGGGGGATTGAGATGCTCTTACCCTACCCCATCTGCGGATTTTTCTACCCACTGAGGATAATTGACAACCGAGAGTCGTTCCCGGACATAATCCTGTTGCGGCTGATCGAAAACCTGGTAGAATTTCCGGGAATTGGCATTGTGAATCGGTTTGTAAACTTGGGCTTTCCAGGATTCATTGTCTAAGACGACCTGTTTTGCCACGGTTTGATACCCTTGCAGCATCGTTTCATGATAGTCGATGCCAATAAATGCGGCTAGGTCTTGCAGTACGGCTTCAGGTTTCGCGACTAACGTTTCATAGCTGACCCGTTTATGATTCGGTTTATGTAATTGTCGTTGAGTCAAATGAATTGACCATATCCATTGCTGAATACAGGCATCTAAACTATGGCGATAGCGCTCTCCCCAATTGGCATAGGTATTAATGGCTTCATACATGGAGGCAATCACATCCTCCCCGTTGCGAACCAGATGAATAAATTTCGGGTCGGGGACATATTTTTCAATAATGTCGATATAACTCAAATGATGGGGGGATTTTTCTAACCAATAGGGTTTCTGCTGTTCTAAGGCTAAGGTATCCAAGATTTCAATAAACGCCTGGGTTTTTTGCTTCATCCACCGACCTCGCCAGGGGAAGCTTTTCCTAAACTCTGAGCGACCAATTGTGTCGATAAATTTATTCACTCGCAATCTAAACTTTGGCGAGGCAATCCCTAATCCTACCCGACAATCGCTGATTAAGTTTTCCAGTCGGTCTTGGAGCGTCAGCGGCGGTTGACCAAATAACCGACGCTCTAGCTGTTGGGTTAAATCTAAAAAGAATTGAGTTTCTGGAAACGACGCGATTTGAGGATGAGCCGCTAATAGGGTTTGTAATAAGGTTGTGCCGGAACGGGGACATCCAACTAGAAAGAGTCGCGATTTAATCAAGTTAACCATTGCCGTATCAATAATCGTTTAATGTCTCAGATTCATTGCCATTTGATAGACGGCTAGGGTTTTCTTGCCGATCCCATTCCAATCGAGTTGATCGCAAACCTTAATCACAGACTCGCTCAGCTCATCCAGATTAACATGCTTGCTTTTTTCCAGTGCCTTAATTAATCCTTGTTCATCCTCTGGATCATATAACAAGGTATCCGCGTATTTCATCGTTTCGGGAATCCCTCCGAGTCGAGGCGCGATAATCGGTTTGGCGTAAGACATTGCCAAAATTAAACTACTAGAGTTTAAGATTTTATCAAAGGGTAAAATCACCAGATTGGCGGCACTAAAAAAAAGATGGAGTTTACTATTGTCGATGTATTCGGGATAGAGGCGAATGGTATTTATCCCTTCCACCTGTTGATTGAGTTTATTTTTATAGGCTTCATCTTGAGGCTTACCCGCAATGACAAGTAAACTATCATCCCTATTCCAGTTTTGCCATGCCTGAATTAATTTCTCTATCCCTTTATAGGGTCTAAGCAAGCCAAAATGGAGGTAAATTCGCCCAGTTCCCGGTAATCCCAATTCTGCTCTCGCTTGGATGGAATCAATCAGAGGATGATAAACATCCCGATAATGTCCAATCGGTATCGCTGTCGCTTTTGTCGGAGCAAAGCCATACAGTTGAGCCACAGAGTCTAACGTCGATTGGCTATGAAAAATGAGCCGATCAACCCATTGAGCAACCCAGCTTCTCGTCCAACGTTCTAACCGAGGAAATTTAGACTCATGAGCCATGGCATTATGCACCGTCCAAACAATTTTAACACCAGCCAAACGAGTACAAATAATATCCAGGATAAATTTTAGCGATCGCCACAATTGCTTCAGTTGAGAAGAACTCTCAATATACTCATGAATCCAATGAAGATGAACAACCTGATAGGAATTTTGGGGATTTTTCCAGGCTGGAATCACAGCCGCCCGAAATATAGGAAAGGTTTTGACATAGGGATAGCGCCAAAAATCAACAGTTACACCCTGCTTTTCTAATGCCGCCGCTAGAAGGCTTTGATAGGGATTTGGATACCGAAAATCCGGCATGATTAAAATATGGAGGCTTGGTGAATTATTCAATTTCATCCCCAGAACTGATTGAACTATCGTCTACAGTTTAAATTATTTTTGCTCTGATGAAAGAACTGACCCGCCATGTTTTGAAAATAACCGAGCCTGGTGTGGCGGCAGTAGGAGCCATAAGATAATTTTAAGCAAGATGACAACCATTAATTTTTTTCGCTGCCACAGCAGATGAGGATAAGCGCTAATAGTATACCAGTAATACTGGGCAGCTAGCCAACCTTTATGGCGATTCGGCAAACCCTCAAGTGCTTTAAAGGTTAAATACTGGTAAAGCTTAGCTAGGCTTTGTTTTTTGAGGTGCTGTAGGGAATCAGGGGCTTGAGCAAAGGCTTTCTCAATTACTTTTAAACATTCTTTGGCTTGGGTTTGAATATTAGACGAAATTGAATACCCTGAAATCCGATATAAATTATGGGGGTATGGCACAACGGTAAAAGGATAGCGTGCGGCTAGGCGCAACCACATATCCCAATCCTCAGACCCCCAGAGTGACTCATCAAAGCAACCAATTTCCTGCAATGCTTTGCGGCGAATTAACGGGTTTGAGCCATTGTGTAAAAAATTAGTCACTAATAGTTTGGCATAAACATCTCCAGTCTCAGCAATCCGCTCATCTGGATATAAAAATTGACCGGATTCATTGATATAATCTGTCCAACTATAAGCAACCGCCGCTTGAGGATTAGCGTGCAAAGCGTTTAATTGAGCCTCTAATTTATCCGGCGTCCAGAGATCATCTGCATCGAGAAACGAAATAAACTCACCAGTGGCGTGGTCAAGACCTCGATTGCGACTCACGGCTGGTCCCCTGTTGGTATAGGAGAAGACTTGGATCTTGGGAGAATTAAAACTCTCAATTATGTCTAAGGTTTTATCTTGAGATCCATCATTAATGACAATAATTTCAAAATCTTGAAAGGTTTGGTTTAAGACGGATTGAATCGTTTCTTTAATGGTTATTTCTCCGTTAAAAACTGGAACAATCACCGATATACTTGGCATATTCATTTTCTATTTATAAAATTAATACTACTGACGAAATTAAGAGAATTTCAAATAACCTAATAAACTTGTAGTATTAAAAATCCGATTAAATTTCGTCAACAATCGTTGCGTCTGTTGAGACGGTAACATCAGGGTTAGGGCAATCTTAAATAATACCTTCCCCAAAACCCGTGTTCCCAGCAGAGACGGATCATTTCTGAGTGCTAACCCAATAAATCGTGCAGCAGCTAGACTGTTGGCTCGGCTAGGAATCCCTTCCAGAGCTTTACTCGTCAGATATTTGTAAAGATTAGCCAGAGTTAGCCGTTTCAAATTCTGTAAGGATTCAGGAACTTGCGTGAACGCTCGTTCAATCATGATTAAACAGCCTTCTTCCTGCTTGAAAACGTCAGAGGAGGCTGAACTGGGAGAGATTCGATATAAAACTTGAGGAGATGGCACCGCCACGAAATCATAGGAGGACGCCAATCTTAGCCACATATCCCAATCTTCCCCATGAGTCAGGGACTCTTCAAATCCCCCCATTTCCACTAACGCCGTTCGACGAATTAAGGGGTTAGAACCATTTTCCAAAAAATTAATAACTAAGAGGGTTTTGTAGACATCACCATTCAACTGAACGTAAAACCCTCGACGTAGTAGTTTACCCCTTTCATCAATAGAATTTGTCCAGCTATAAGCCACAGCCGCTTGCGGATTGGTTTGCAGCGCATTAAATTGAGATTCAAGTTTATCCGGAGTCCATAAGTCATCAGCATCAATAAAAGAAATATAGTCTCCAACTGCATGAAAAATTCCCCGGTTGCGACTGACCGTCGGTCCAGCGTTAGGGTAAGAAAATAGGCGAATTCGAGGGTCTGGGATACGTTCAACAATCTCCAATGTCGCATCTTGAGACCCATCGTTGATGATAATTAACTCAAGGTCAGTAAAAGTTTGGTTTAAAACCGATTGAATCGTTTCTTTTATGGTTTTTGCCGCATTGTAGGCTGGAATAACGACTGATATTTTTGGCATAGATCTTAAGTTTATTCATCAATAAACTAAGGATAAGCGTTCATTTGTTAACAAGGTTTAGCATGATTTGCTCAACCCCGTTCACGGTTCTATCCAAGTTGAAGTGTTCTACAATATGGTTACGGCATCGCTGAGACAAAGTTGGGTCTGTTTCACGCCACTTTATCAGTTTGGTCAGTACAGTTGATAAATCCTGTTCATTCCCTGGCTCAAACAAGCCAACTTTAAATTCTCCCGTTAAAATTTCGGGAATTCCTCCAGTACAACTGCCGATAACTGGCGTACCACAAGCCATTGATTCAATAATTGATCGCCCGAATGGTTCAGAATCTAGACTCGGTAGAACGGTAACATCACTAATTGGATAAACCCAAGTTGGATTTTCTAGATGTCCGGTAAATTTAATCGCTGTTTTTATTCCTAGTTTATCGGCAATTCTTTCCAGATGGTTTTGATAATGTAAATCTTCAAGATAAGGTTTTCCTGCTATTAACAAAATAGCATTGATCCCTGATTTTAAGACCCGAGAAAACCCACGAATTAGAGTTTCTAATCCCTTGGATTTATCCAGTCTTCCCACATACGCTATTACTTTTGTGCCTTGATCAATGCCCCATTGATTCTTAACTATAGACGAGCTTTCGGCTGGAGTGAATAAGGTCGGCTTAATTCCATTATAAACTACGGCTATTTTTTTTTCGGGAAATCCTTGATTAACCCAATCCTGTTTCGTTTGATGGGAAATCGCAATAAATTGCTTGACCAGTTTAAGACCCAATCTCCATTTTTTATACATCGTTGGTGGAGGTGGGTGGCGGAGGTGACACAGGAGAGGAATCGTTTTGAATAACGCTAAAGCGCTAGCAAAAAGACTGTCATGGTACTGATTAATATAGACAATATCCCCAGGGATATTATAGATTTTGACGAGGTTATTCCATAAACGGAATAGGACGTGAGTTGTTAGAGATTGATCATGACTGATTTTAAATCTGTTGATTTGAATGATTTGATCACAAAACTTCTGATAATCGGGGAGTAAATCTCCTTTTTCAGCATAAAGTAGATGAATATGATGTCCCCGCTGATATAAACTATAGCAAATATCCAGTGTACTTCGTTCTTTGCCACCAAGTCTTGATGGGTTGTCTTCTAAAACTATAACATGCATCGTTTACATCAACCTTATATTTTGTATTTTCTAAATAAAAAAAAGCAACTGATTAAACTTCCCCAAAAAAACTCCATTTCACAGGCAGCAACGAGATTGGTTTTAAGTTGATTTCGATATTTGGCGACATGAAAGACAACTCGACGTAAATTTCCTAGAAATGTGCGGATAAAAATTATGGGTTTTTGCCAAGCCTTGGCATTGATCATCCGCAATTGACATGTGGCTAAACCACAACCCCGACAAATAAAGAGTAAATAATTCCGTTCTAATCGCCAGTGGGGGATTTGATGATAGGTATGCAAATCAGGATGATACCAAATTTCCCATCCAGCTTTATATATGTACAGTAAGGGTTCATAATCATCCCCCTGTATCATTACTCCGGGTAATTTACCTGTTAATGTGGGACGCGACGGTACAGTTTCACACCAGGCTTTTTTCCGCACCACTAATGAAGCCGCTGGCGGTAATCTTAAATTTTGCGGTTCAAATTGATGGGGGGTGGAACCATGTTCTCGAATGGCTAAAAAGGCTTGGATGCGTTGAAAATTTTCCGGCGGTTCGACTTCAAAGTCCCCATGAATTTGCCCACTAAATGCACCGGCTTGGGGATGTTCTTGGGCAAATGAATACGCTTGGGCTATCCAGTCTGGATTGGGTAAGTTATCATCATCTAAAAATCCAATCAGTTCCCCCTGTGCTTCTTGTACTGCCCGTAATCTGGCAAACGCCGCCCCTTGTTCCGGTTCCAGGATGTAGGTTAAGGGAACACCAGGTAGCCAGTTCCCTTGATACTCCTGCACTACTTGGGCAGTATTATCGCTACTGTTATTATCAATAACAATAATTTCCCAGTAAATCTGGTCTAAACCTGTTTGCTGTCGCAGTTTCTCAAACAGCTTCGGCAAACGGCTGGCACCATTATAGGTAGGAATCGCTACTGTGAAGTCTACAGACATTGTTCTGTCATTAGTCATTTTTCATTGGTCTTATGTCATTGGTCATTCGTCGCAGAATGCTGGTAATCCTTTGGGGCGGGTTTAGTTATATTAGGGTGCAAAGCAAAGGTTAGTGGTAAAACCCGCCCCTACAATTTCCCCATCTTCCCCATCTTCCCTTAATCAAGCAGTATTTAGGGGTCAGTTTATTTATACCCAGCTACTTACCTTTCAGGGTAATGATTTGGTTCGGGCGACTAAAATAACCATTCTTGTATAAATAAAATGGACTCTCTAAACTACTCAAAACGAGTTGCCTTTGACAAGCGGCGACTAAATCGGATTGAATTTTACCCTGATATTTAAGGCTGTGAATAATGAGTTTCCGCAAATCGTTAACCGTATAGGCAAAAAAGAGGAAGGGGCGTTGCCAAGGCTTGACGCTTAACATGCGGGTGACAAAACGGCTGAGTCCAATCCCGCGCATAAAAGGAATTAAATAGTCTCGCTGTAAGCGTTTCTGGGGGATTTTATGGTTGATTTCCATGGCTGGGTTATACCAAATTTCCCAGCCGTTGAGCTGCATATAACATAACATTTCTAAGTCTTCCCCAGTGAGCATATTTCCCTGAATTCTGCCTGTTAAAATCAGTTGACTGGGAACACTGTCGAGGTACGCTTGTTTACGAATTACCAGTCCGGCTGACGGGGGTAATAGCTTTTGACGGGGTTCGTAGCGAAATGGTTCCTCACCGCGTTCTGCGATCGCTAAAAAAGGTAAGATAGGTCGTAAGCTGTCTGGAGGCGGTACTTCAAAGTCTGGGTGGATTTGACTGCCATACGCCCCCGCCTGGGGATAGGCTTGAGCAAAGGCAACGGCGGCAGCCACCCAGTTGAGGGCGGGAATGTTATCATCGTCTAAAAAGCCAATCAGGGGGGCTTGGGCTTCCTGAACGGCTAATTGTCGGGCAAATCCTGCCCCTTGTCTTGCTTCAACGCAGTATCGTAGGGGTATGTCGGGAGACCAGTTTTCCTGATAAGCTTTAACAATCTCAGCCGTATTATCGGTACTGTTGTTATCAATAACGATAACTTCCCAGCGCATCGATTCTGTACCTGTTTGGCGGCGCAGTTGTTCTAATACTTCGGGGATTCGGCTTCCGCCATTATACGTGGGAATCGCGACGGTGAAGATGAGAGACATAACAAGTCAAACGTTAAAGGTCAAAAGTCAAATGTCACTTTTGCCTAGTTGAGAAGACAATCGGTTTAAGTGTTTGTAGTTAGTGTTGAGGCACTGATGGCGCTAAATCGCTTACTACGAACGTTTAAGGTTTTTTAGAGATGCCCCTGTCCTGGATTCTGCTCCTAACTGAATAGTAGCGGAATTCGGGAGAGATTTTCCTAAAACTTTAATGAAGATTTTTTACGAAACCTGTTCAATGTACCGATTGCGGTTCCGGCAAATTTACCGCCTCCTTTTTCTCAAAGGTGAGGGCGTTATCCACACAATGAACGAGGATTGTATCTCCCGCCCCAAATGTATTTTCCAATAACTTGGTGGCAATTGGGTTTTCGAGTTGCCGTTGGATTGCCCGTTTCAGAGGACGCGCCCCATAGACGGGATCATACCCGACATTCACCACATAGTCTTGCGCCGTCGATGACAGTTCAATGGAGATTTTCTGATCCGCTAACAACCGTTCAATCCGTTTGAGTTGAATCTCGACAATTTGCCGCAGTTCCTTGCGCGTCAGGGTATGGAAGATGATGATATCATCGACACGGTTGACGAATTCGGGGCGAAATTGCTTTCTTAATGCATCGGTGACTCGCTTCCGCATCTCCTCATATTGGGCATCATCTCCCGCTACATTCAGGATATGATCACTGCCAATATTACTGGTCATGACAATAATCGTATTGCGGAAATCCACGGTTCGCCCTTGGGAGTCGGTGATGCGTCCGTCGTCAAGGACTTGTAATAAAATGTTAAATACATCTCGGTGTGCTTTTTCCACTTCATCCAGCAATACCACCGAGTAAGGGCGGCGGCGAATGGCTTCGGTGAGTTGTCCCCCTTCTTCATAACCCACATATCCGGGAGGCGCACCCACCAAGCGGGAAACGGCGTGTTTCTCCATATACTCGGACATATCAATCCGGACTAAAGCCTCCTCACTGTCAAAAAGGAACTGTGCCAACGCCCGCGCCAATTCCGTTTTACCCACCCCTGTGGGTCCCAAGAAGAGGAATGAACCGATGGGGCGTCCGGGATCTTTCATTCCCGCCCTAGCGCGACGAATGGCGGCGGCGACGGCTTCTACGGCTTCCCCTTGTCCAATCACCCGTTTGTGCAAATGTCCTTCTAGCTGCAACAGTTTCTGGCGTTCCGACTCCAGCAGCCGTTTTACGGGAATCCCTGTCCACTTGGCGACAATTTCGGCAATATCGGCTTCGGTGACTTGTTCCCGGAGTAAGGCGGAACCCTTTGCTTGGAGTTCCAGCATCATCGTCTCTTTTGCCTCGCGATCGTGCTGGAGTACTTCTAATTGTCCATACTTAAGCTGGGCAGCTTGGTTTAGGTCATAGGCGCGTTCAGCCTGCTCAATTTTAACCCGGAGTTGGTCTTCTTCTTTTTTCAGGTCGTTAATTTCTTCTAAAAGTTGTTTTTCCGATTGCCATTGTCCGTTAAGCTGTTGGTGATTGGTTTCGAGTTGCTCAATTTCTTGCTCTATCCGGTCTAACCGTTCCTGAGACGACTGATAGGCACTACTAACGGCGGCGACACCCTGACGCTGACTTTCGGCTTCTAGGGATAGCTTTTCCATCTTTAGCTGCATCAGCCTGCGATCAATCGCTTCGAGTTCCACGGGTTTGGAGGTAATCTCCATTTTCAGCTTAGCGGCGGCTTCATCGACTAAATCAATGGCTTTATCGGGTAAAAAGCGATCGCTAATATACCGATTCGATAGCGTCGCGGCGGCGACTAAGGCGGAGTCGGTAATGGTTACATTATGGTGAACTTCGTAGCGTTCTTTAAGTCCCCGTAAAATAGAAATAGTATTGTCCACCGTCGGCTGTCGCACCAGTACCTGTTGAAACCGTCGTTCCAAGGCGGCGTCTTTTTCAATATGCTTGCGGTACTCATCTAAAGTTGTCGCCCCAATACAGCGCAATTCGCCTCGCGCTAGCATGGGTTTGAGTAAATTCCCGGCATCCATTGTCCCTTGACCTGATCCGGTACCGACAACGGTGTGCAATTCATCAATAAATAGGACAATATGCCCATCGGACTGGGTTACTTCCCGTAAGACGGCGCGGAGTCTGTCTTCAAATTCCCCTCGATATTTCGCCCCAGCAATTAAACTTCCCATATCCAGGGAAATCAACTGGCGTTCTTTGAGAGATTCTGGCACATCTCCATTAATTATCCGTTGTGCCAATCCTTCTGCGATCGCGGTTTTACCGACACCAGGTTCGCCAATGAGTACCGGGTTATTTTTAGAACGTCGGGATAAGACTTGCACCACCCGACGAATCTCTTCATCCCGCCCAATTACCGGATCAAGTTTCCCTGCTTTGGCTTGTTCGGTCAAATCCCGCCCAAATTTCTCTAGCGCTTCATAGCGGGATTCTGGACTTTGATCGGTGACTTTTTGCGAACCCCGAATTGCTTTAATTGCGGCTTCGAGTTTGGGACTATCCAGGTCAAACCCTTTAAACAAACGGCGTCCAATCCGTTCATCGGCGGCTAATCCCAAGAGTAAATGTTCAACCGCAATATAATCATCTTCCAGGGCGACTCGGGCGGCTTCGGCATTATCCAGCATAATATCCAAGCCTCGCCCCAGGTAGAGTTGATCCACATTATTCACCTTGGCTTGGCGGTTGGCGAAGGCTTCCAATTGCTGCTTAAACGTCGGCACATCCACCGTCACCCGTGATAGAATCCGGGCGGCTAACCCCTCTTGTTCCACGAGTGCGATCGCCACATGTTCAACTTCTAGCTGTTGATTGCGACAGCGGCGGGCAACGTCTTGGGATTTAACGATCGCTTCCCAGGCTTTGTCGGTAAATTTGCTGGCGTCGGTGGGCTGCATGAGTGGTTATCTGCTTATCGAGTCTTGATTGAATAGTATCTCCCAGTGGCAGTATAACAATCTACTCTCGATCTGGTTCCCCTTCTCCCCACGGATCGGAGTTGGGGTTAGGGGATGAGGGGGAAATTTTGAGCAGTAGATAGACATAGCTGAAAACCTTACCAGCATTGCTTTTCGACCTTAAGTTGACACCAATGAACGTCGGTGCGCCCCTACGGTTTCCGGGCGTGAGATTATAATGAAGGGTTGTCTACAGACAGATGGTTGTTCAAGGATAAAATTACATCAGTCCTGACCAAGTTTGAACCGTGCGCCCCCTAAGTTTTTTCCCAAACCACGGTGTATTCCTAGAGAGGGATTTCAGGGTATCTTGTGCCACTGTCCAACTCTGCTGCGGGTTAAATAACACCAGTTCGGCGGGTTGCTCATTGGCTATCTTGGCGGGGGATTGACCTAGACAAGACGCTGGATTTGTGCTAATAGTTTGCCACAGTTGCAATGCTGAACATACGCCCGTTTCCACTAAATATTGCCAAAGTAAGGGTAACGCTAACTCTAAACCAATAACTCCCGGTGGCGCTTCGGCAAAGGCAACGGTTTTCTCTTCGTAGCTGTAGGGTGTATGGTCAATGGCAATAGCATCAATCACGCCATCCCGAATGCCTTCAATGAGGGCGATGCGGTCATCGGGATTGCCTAATGGGGGATCGAGGCGTAAATTGGGATTATAATTACTTACATCTTGAGTATCTAGTAGCAAATGCATCCAAGAGGTGCTGGCAGTAACTGGGACGCCTCGTGCTTTCGCCTCTTGAATCAATTCCACACCACGACAAGTTGAGATACGCATCAAATGAACCGGAGTCGCGATCGCACTCACCACTTCTATGATGGCAGATAATGCGGCTGATTCTGACATGGCGGGATTTCCGGGGATACCAAAACGGATAGAATTCGCCCCTTCGCGCATCACCCCATTTCCCTTTAACTTCGGGTCACACGCCCATAACGCCACAGGAATTGGCAACGGGCGCAGGTATTCTAACACTCGCCGCAGTAAAGCCAGATTCGATAAAGGACGCCCATCAGCAAAACCCACGACGCCGGCGGCGGCTAACTCAGCTAGTTCTGTCATCTGTTGTCCTTCCACCCCCTGGGTTATCGCCCCCCAGTAATACAGGTGAGGGGAAGATTGGCTGGGATGGGAACGTTCCTGCTGGCGCACAGGGGCAAGTCCAGAAGGATTATCTAACGGCGGTACGGTATCCGGCAAAATGGCTAGTCGGGTAAAGCCTCCCGCCGTCGCCGCCGCCAGCAGTGATGCCCACGTTTCTCGTTCCTCATATCCGGGTTCCCCCGAATGACTGTAAAGATCAACTAAGCCAGTCCCTAAAATTAGACCTTGGCAATCCCGCACCACCGTATCACTTGACCACTCCGCAATTTTCGGTGCAACAGCCTTGATGATGCCGTCTGTAATTAGCACATCAGCGAGTTGGTCGGTTCCAGACACCGGATCTAAAATCCGGACTTGTTGCAGTAGTTCATTAGTCATGGGAAACACACAATTGGGGATTTAAAGACGGAGGGTTCAGTTGGTCTTTTTTCGGTTGCCACAACAGCGAAATACTGGACAAATCAGAATTCCCCGGATTGGACAATTGTTGCTTGTTGAACAAAGTCAAAAATATTAGCCGTGCGGAGACTATTTGTCAAGGCAAGTGTTCAAGACAAACCCAATAATCGAGTGACAAATACTCAGGAGCAAGAATGGCTTACCTTGTTTGTAGACCCAAAGCTATGGCAAGAGAAGACCGATAAATGGATGAACCTTCCGGAAAGCTAATGCTGTAAACACTTCTGGAGTAGAGAATTTCGTCTAGCGGCTATAGACTTTATTAAAAGTTCACACAATCTGGAGTTTTATCCTGCCACAGTCTTTGTATTTGAATCTCTTATCTCTCTATTTGGTCATTCGTCATACTCGCTTTCATCGAGAAGCAAGCTACGTCATTCGTCATTGGTCATTTGTCATTGGTCATTCGTCATTGGTCATTTGTCATTGGTCATTCGTCATTGGTCATTTGTCCTTGGTCGAAGAATTCTGGCACTCCGTTGGGGCGGGTTTAGTTATATCAGGGTGAAAACCTTCCCGTTAATGGTAAAACCCGCCCCTACAACTTTCAAAACTCTTCCCATCTTCCCCATCTCCCCCATCTTCCCCATCTCCCCCATCTCCCCCATCTCCCCCATCTCCCCCATCTTCCCCATCTCCCCCATCTCCCTCATCTTCCCCATCTCCCTCATCTCCCCCATCTCCCCCATCTTCCCCATCTCCCCCATCTCCCCCATCTTCCCCATCTCCCCCATCTCCCTCATCTTCCCCATCTCCCCCATCTCCCCCATCTCCCCCATCTCCCCCATCTCTACCCTCTACCCTCTTGAAGCACGGGCATGAGATACTCTGACAAGGTAAAAGCATCCACGCCCAACTCGGTGCGTTCCTGTGCCGCTAAAATTCCCGCTTGGGCGTGCCACCAAGCTGCCGCCGCGACGGTGGCGTCTAGAGGAAATTTAGCTGTAGCTGGCTGTGCGACTAAACCGCCAATCAGCCCCGTAAGAACATCCCCACTCCCACCACGGGCTAGGGCGGGTGTACTGTCTGGCACCAACCAAACCGATCCCTGAGAATTCGCGATCGCACTTCTGGCTCCTTTTAATAAAATCACAGATCGACTCAATTGAGATGCCTTTTGCACCGCACTGACGCGATTAGGAAGTAACTCAGCCGAATCGGGAAATAACCGCTTAAACTCACCCACATGAGGCGTTAACACCGTCGCCCCCTGACGCCGGATTAACGTGGGAATCGTTTTCAGTTCTGCCAAACTATTTAAGCCATCAGCGTCTAAAATCAGGGGACAATCCACCCCCATTAATCCTTGTACCAAAGACTTCCCATCCAGCGTCAAACCCGGACCACAGGCGATCGCACTAAATTTACTTAAGTTTACAGAATCAGGCAGTTGTACGATCGCGCCACTGTTCGTTTCCGGACACCCAATCACCAGCGATTCGGGGACATGACTGACTAATAATGGTTTCAGCGATTCCGGAACCGCCACAGACAGCATTCCCACCCCAGACGCCCGCGCCCCCAGTGCGGTTAAAATAGCACCGCCAGAATATTGGGTTGAGCCACAAATCAGCAGCAGATGCCCTTCCTTATACTTATAAGTAGCGGCTGGACGTTTTAGCGGCAGACAATCCCGCACCATAGAGGATGTCACCCGCATAAGTCCCGGTGATTGACCCAAAACTGTCCAAATATCTGCCAAGGGAATACCGAAATCAACTAACTCCGCCTCCCCCAGATAATCCAATCCTTGATCTTGTAAAAATGCCTGCTTCCATAACCCCAAGCAGAATGTGCGACTTGCCCGAATCGCTGTACCCAAGACTTCCCCAGTATCCGTGTGAATTCCAGAGGGTAAATCGATACTGAGGATAGGTTGGGAAAGTTGATTCAATTGTTTAACCATATCCGCCAGATTTCCTTCGAGCGATCGCGTTTGCCCAAATCCGAACAATCCATCAATAATTAAATCACAATCCAGCAACGGCTGAATCTGCTCATAAAAGGGAATCCCCAAACTCTCCGCATACTGAGCATGTTGGGAGGTTAATTCCTTCAGCTTCTGAATCGGACGGTAAATCAGCACCTCGAAGCCCTGACACTGTAACTCCCGCGCCACCACCAACGCATCACCGCCATTATGTCCTGGACCGACTAACACGCCCACGCGCCGTGTTTGCGGATAGGGATAAAGGGTTTGAATCCGCCTCGCCATCAACCCCGCTACTTTTTCCATCAACGCCGCCACAGGCATTCCCGCCTCAAAGATACGCCCTTCAATCTTGCCCATCTGTTCGGCGGTGACTACGATTTGTTCAATTTGTTCGCGTCGCTTTGTCGGTTGCACAGCAGTTATTTCCCATTTCACCATCTTTGATTATTGCGTCGTCAGACATGGATTTGCATCAGTCTCCTGAAAGATGAGCAACGTGCCAAATCCAATTCCCCAACCCCCTTACCTGAATAAAAGGATGCATATCACCTTTGTCGGTTGGGTTGAGGTACGTAGGCGGAGCCTTCTCGAAGAGTAACCATCACAGAAATTCCGGGAACAGAAACGAATTAATCCGCTCGTACTCTTGTTCCAACCGTGCTTTCGCCAATTGATAATAATCCGAATTAACTTCTGCACTATAACACCGCCGCCCCTTTCGTAACGACACTATGGCAGCTGAACACATCCCGCCAAACGGTTCCCACACCACATCACCCGAATCGCTAGTCGCCAGAATAATCAATTCAATTAAACGTAAAGGCTTCTGATTCCCATGAAGGCATTTTGCCTGCCGATTTTTCAGGCGTTCCTTACCCCGAACTGCTGGTTCCGACCAAACATTCGTAATTCCATGACTATGATGCCATTTAGCTCGCATTTTTGACCATTGTTCCGCCGTAACTGGCGATTTACCATCAATGGAAAAGTAAGGAATTGCTGTCGGTTGACCATAGCGATTAGCGTAAGTGACAATCAGTTCTATCATGTCGGGTGGCGGGAAATACCACAAATGATCTTTGGTAAAATATTTACGAGTCGCCGCATTTTTGACCCCACAAGCCTCATTCGTTTTACTCAGAGGAAGTCCAGTCCGAAGCCACTCATAACGCAGCCACTGCTGCATCGGTAATTGATAACCATCACCCGTCTGAAGTTGCACTTCTCGCACATAATGTACGCAAACTTCAGTCACAATCGGAAAACGGCGTATTGTCTTACTATTTACATTGCCAGCAATATGGGCAACACCTTTATCCCAAACATTCACAGAACGGTATTGCCAACCCTCCTTGACCAAAATCGGATGAACGGTAGCCCAACCAATTTCACTACACCAAAACCACAACGTTGTCTCTGGTAAACAATAGCGTGACCAAGCCTTAATATGAGGCGTATACCAATCAGCTAAATCTGTTGGTGTTGGCGGATCACCTGGAAAAAGTCCTAGTCCATAAGCACCATCTGAAATGATAACCGTTGGCGCTTGCCAAGCCCAATAGCGGGTCAACACATCAGCCTGTTCAATTTGCACTGAATCGATAACGGTGGTAGATACAGCAGAGGTTGGGGATGTGAGTTCTGATGGCTCATTCCACCGATGATTAAGCTGTCCTGAGTTGTCCGTACCATACCCTATATGACTCACAATTCGTTGTCCTCTGCTCAAGTTTCACCATAACACCCCTCAATAGTCTATTTTGGACTATTCTAAAACCGACTATATCATCAAGTGGGGATGTAAACTCAGATGGAAAAGTCTATTTGTACAAAAGAATATGCCCTATTTCTGAGTCACCTCCGCTCAGCCAGAAAAGCCGCAGGATTGACACAAGCACAAATTGCTCAATCCCTCCAGCAAACTCAGTCATTTGTGAGTAAATGTGAACGGGGTGAAAGACGTATAGATATTGTGGAACTCCGTGCATTTTGTCAAGCCATGGGAATTTCTTTGAGTGACTTTATTCAACATCTTGAAATCACGTTACAGGAAATAGAGCGGTAATGCGTTATCAGGAAGCTCTGGAAATGGCTACGGCTGCTTTACTCAGGTTGAGAGGGCATACTATAGATGTTCTTACCGTCTCAAGACCTAGGGATATTCAGGGAGCTATAGAGCTATCCAAAATCGTCAGTAAACTATCACCGATCATTGGCAATCTCCTAGAATATGCTATCACCCGACACTTGAATGAGACAGGAAACTGGCAAGAGGACTCTCAGTGGATACGACAAGATCCCGGCTTTCCTGATCTGATTCTCAGCGGTATACCCGATATACAACCCGGTATTGAGGTCAAGACTTGGTTTCCATTATCCACTGAAATAACAGCTCGATTTCGGGATAGCCAAACTCACTTTTCAGCCAATCAGGTAAAAGTCGTGATAGTCTGCTGGATGCTGGAATATGTCCTCGCTGGTCAACCCAAAATTGTTGACATTTGGGTAGGAGATGCTCTAGAAATCGCCAAAACCCGTGACAATCATTATCATAATCCTCCCTCCTATGTGGTAATGGAACCAGAAGATACCCGTCAACGTACTCGTAATCTTCAACAAACAAACTGCCATGGCTATAAATTTCAGGGAACAGAGGAGCAATTTAATCAAGCGATGCACTTGATTCAGGACTGGGGAGATAAGGCACAGCAATATCGTCCTGATCCAGATTATCAAAGGCGTATCCGTCAACTGACAGGGAGTTTTCCCTACCGTCTTGATACCAATTTTGCCAAGATGGATAGAATTAATTTACCCAGTTTAGAAACCTTTAAAGCTCATGTTTTAAACTCAATATATACTGGGCATTCAATTCAGTCATGGATCAGGGCAATAAACTCACGCGATCGCACCGTCTTGCAACAATTAGTTGACCCCTCAGCCCCAATGCCTATTGAGTAATACCAATTGGGTTGAGATAAATTGATTGATCAGGGCGAATCGTACCATTATCTGCTGCCAGAGATTCAGAGTAGAGACGTTCCGCCGGAACATCTTATACCAAATCCGGGTTAGCTACCCCCGTAATAACCTAGTCCGCCTGCGCGGACTAGGTTTGTGTAGCTGTGACTTCCAGTCGCCGATTATGATTTGAGTTTCAACTGTAAATTTCATCGCGAATAACCTCTAAAAATGCCTTGCCAAATTTCAGATCCGGTTCCAAATAATTCCCTTCCGCCCATTCATTCCACGAACGGATAAAAATTAGCCGCTTTTCAAATTCCCGTTCCGATACCGTTTCAATTGCCTCTTGCAGATGAACTCTAAATAAATCCGGCGTTGATTTGAGAAACACCAACCCATAGATACCTGTTCTCGGCGTGTTATCCCAATTCGGAAAGATACAGGGATAAGTGACAAAATACGGGTGACTTCCCTTAAACGCACACTGGATCGCTTTTTCATAAGAGTAAAGTAGCGGATAATCCGAAAACTGTTTATATTTTTGGTAGAACCTCCGGGATGAGAATGTGCTAAACTTTTGCTTAACTTTAGTTAAACTCCGCTTCTCTGGTAAAATTCGGGCTGAAGCCTGCGTAAAAACATAATCCGGATTAATAATAACAGACGCATCAAACCCATTAGCTTCAGGAAACCAGTATTCATGTCGGGCAACTCCAATGAAATAGAGTCCCTTTAACCCAGATTTAATCGCTAAATCTCTCCAACAGTCCGTAAATTGTTTCGGATCTGGCAACTCCTCCGGATTATAAACCAAAAATAGAGGTTTACCCTCAACCGTGATATAACGGGGATCAGTAAACGCCTCCAAGAGGGTATAAAAATGAGTCGTATAATCTGCCAAACCAGGGTAAGTTTGCTCAATTAAAACCCGATCCGGACAACCATGCCAAATCCCCGTCCAAGTTTGATTTGCCCAAGCTAGACAAAACGGAAAATTCGGCTCACCTGATTTTAAGACCTGATTAAACGGTCGTTCTAAAACCCGCTTACCCGCAAACCAATAATGCCAATAACAAAACCCTTCAATTCCATACGCCCTTGCCATATCCACTTGTGCTTGTCGGGCTTCGGGTAAACGCAAGTCGTAAAATCCTAAATCAGCCGGAATTTTAGGTTGGTCATGTCCGGGAAATAAAGGCTTGGCTTTGGCAACATTTGTCCATTCTGTAAACCCTTTTCCCCAGGCTTGATCATTTTCCGGAATCGGATGAAATTGGGGCAGATAAAACGCAATTAGACGGGCTTTTGCTGCTTCTAAGGGGTTGGTTATCATTTTTGTTGTACTGTGAATGGTATTAATTCTCCCTTGATCCCCGTTTGACTCACGCCCTGGAAACTATCTGATACAATAGCGCTTACGTGTAAAAAGACCCGCGATCGCGAAACGCTTAAACGCATGAGTCAGTTAAACAACGCCTTTACCCTTTTCTTGAGTTTGCTGGTCGAGGCAATCCCATTTTTACTCATTGGCGTCTTATTTTCCGGCTTGCTGCTTTTATTCGTCGATGAGGGACGACTGATTGCGTCTTTACCCAAGAACCCCTTCCTGGGTGCGGTTGTGGGGAGTTGTGCGGGATTTTTCTTCCCGGTGTGTGAATGTGGAAATGTGCCTGTGTCCCGGCGGTTGCTGCTACAAGGCGCACCTGTATCGGTGTCTATCGGGTTTTTGCTAGCCGCCCCGACAATTAACCCGATTGTAATTTGGTCAACCTGGGTCGCGTTTCGAGATCAGCCGGAAATTGTCGTCCTACGAGTCTTGTTTTCCCTGGGTATTGCTATTGTTATCGGTTGCGTCTTCAGCGTTCAGAAAGATATGCGCCCTTTGTTGCAACAGGCTGTCACCCGTTCCATGGTGCTTCCCAGAGAATGCGAGGTCAAACCTTCTGTGCAACAGGAACCCCAACCCGCCCTGCTGCAATCGGGTACATTTTTACTGGGTCAACCGGGAACACCTGTGCGGATGGATGCGACAGTTCTGCAAGCCTCACTCGCCGCTACCCCCGCCCGGAAACCGTGGTCCGATCGCTGGCGTTTGTTCTTAGACAATACCGTGCAAGAGTTACGGGAGTTAGGCGCGGTGCTAATTATTGGGAGTGCGATCGCGGCTACGATTCAAGTCGCCGTTCCCCGTGAAATTATCCTCAGTTTGGGTTCGGGTCCTATCACCTCAATTCTGGCGATGATGCTATTAGCCGCCGTCGTTTCTATATGTTCAACGGTTGACTCTTTCTTCGCCCTCGCCTTTGCTTCAACCTTTACCAGTGGTTCATTGTTAGCCTTTTTGGTATTTGGTCCAATGATAGACATCAAGGCGATCGGTTTAATGTTCTCCGTCTTTAAAGCTAGGACAATTTTTTACCTATTTGCCCTCGCCGCCCAATTAACCTTTTTGCTCACCTTAATGGTTAACTTGCATCTGAGTTAGTTAGAAAGTTTTGAATGTGTAGGGGCGGGTTTCACCGATAACACTTCGGCTCAAACCACTAACTTAACTAAACCCGCCCCGACTAAATTTTGAATGAAGGAATTATTGGACGAATGACCAATGACAAATGACCAATGACAAATGACCAATGACCAATGACCAATGACCAATGACCAATGACCAATGACCAATGACCAATGATTAAAAAACAACGTCTTTTACTCCCCATCCTTGATATTATCACCCTAGGCATCTGGGGGATTTTGTTGATTCAATACTGGGTCAGTGGCGAATTACAGTTACTCATTCACCCGAATTACTTTGCCTTAGTTCTAGGAACTGGGATACTTTTGCTAGTGCTGGCGGTGTTAAAAGCCATTCAAGTCATCGGTCAATTACCACCCCGAAATCCCAAAACAATGCCGATGATGCAGCATATTAGCTGGTTTCCACCGGGTTGGAGTACAGGATTGCTGCTAGCCACGGCAATTCTAGGGTTATTAGTAGAACCCAAAGTCTTTACCAGCCAGACAGCAATTCAACGCGGTGTGATGGAATCCTTAACCGCCACCCGCACCCAGCCTCAATCCTTTCGCAGCGCCAGCAAACCCGAAGCGCGATCGCTGATTGAATGGATTCGCACCCTGAGTGTTTATCCGGAACCTGATGAATATGCGGGTCAAGCAGTTAATGTTAAAGGGTTTGTGGTTTATCCCCAAAACCTATCCTCGAACTATTTATTAGTAACTCGCTTTGTGATTACCTGCTGTGCAGCGGATGCTTATCCAGTCAGTTTACCCGTGAAACTTCCGGGAAATCGTCAGGCGTATCAACCGGATAATTGGATACAAGTTAAAGGAAAAATGATTACAGAAACATTACAAGATAAACGGCAATTGGTGATTGAAGCCAGTGAGGTAAAAAAAGTTCCTGAACCCGATAATCCCTACTATTATTAATTATCCTTGGACTATACAAGGATAACGCTCATTTTTCGCTTTCTGAGCTTATTCAAGCTAAACCGTCTAAATGAGCGATACTGGGAGTACACTACACCGTGTCATTGCGGTGGCAGAGATACGTCCTTAAATTTCTGAAAAACTTTAGGGTTCTTGTAACGGTTGTAACGGAAAAATGTTATTTTTTTGGTTTTTAGTTCTAATCGGTGCTGTGCTGGCAGCCCATTGGGGAGCAGATCACTTAGCTGAACCGCTCAAGAAGCTGCGGAAACAGTGGGGATTGTCAGAAGCAGCAGGGGCGGCTTTCGTTGCCCTGGCTACGGCTAGTCCAGAATTCGGTACTAATGCCGTCAGCGCAGTTCGCGGTCTTTCTGACATTGGACTGGGCAATTTACTCGGTTCTAATATTATTTCTGTTCCAGCGATCATTACCACCGCCTACATTGCTTCTCAATGGGGTTCTGGTAGCAAAAGAACGAATAGTGAACATTCATCAAATAGGGCAGATAGCACCTATGACTATCAGCGAAAAAAGCGCGTAATGCGTGTTAAACGGGAGGCGTTGACTGTGCAAGCACTCCCCTATCTGGCAGTTATCGCCCTAGCTGCCTTGCTGACTATCCCCAAACCTTGGCGTGGTCTTCAGCCCATTGACGGCTATATTATGCTAGCCGCTTACTTCGCTTACTTGGCACAGGCAATCCTGCGTAAGCGTCAACGAGGCAAAGAGGTGAAATGGAGTAAGAAACAAATTACTCTCGCTGTTATGGGTATCGCCTTGCTTTGTCTTGGTGCTTACTTTACGGTCATGGCTACAGAAAATATTGTCTCAGCTTTAGGCATTTCCAAGTTAATCGGTGGACTCTTTATTACATCAACTATGAGCATTGCACCTGAAGTATTTTCGACTTGGAGTTTGGCAAAAAGTGGGCAAATTACGGCTGCGGTTACAGGCGTGATTGCTGACAACACGGCGACAATGACTCTCGCCTTTTTTCCGCTGGCACTGGTGACATTGCCTGTAGAAAACTTTCTCTTGTATTCAGTCAACCTGGGTTTTGTTGCGTTACTGGGAGTGGTATACGCTGCCGCAATCAAATTTGGTTCTGAAAAACGGAGCTTTGAACTTTGGGAGGTGTTAGCGCTTAATGGAGTTTATGTCGCTTATCTAGCTGTGATGCTTTTCGGTATACTTAACGTTACCTAGAGCACCCGTCTAGTAATCGGATCATCTACTTAAATACTAGACCGACGCTCTAGAGCTGCTCACAACCTAGTTGAGTTTTTCCCAACTCCTAGGAATCAGTCACCTCAATAATTCCACAACCAACTCGTCCGCCAGCATTACCCGTCGGCTGACCAAAATCATCAGGTTTTTCATGAAGAATTACCGACAGATTACCGATCGCATACTTCCCTTCAGTAAACGTAAGTCGCTCAACAGTTAGGCTTTTTGACCCCGTACCATCTTCAGCAATCGTAATATTGCCTAAATCTCCCGCATGAGCATTTTCAAACCCATCTTCGGTAATTAATCCATGGTTTACATCATCGGGATTAAAATGACCCCCAGCCGCCTTTCCTTGCTCCGCACAATTCCCTGTTTCATGGATGTGGAAAGCGTGTTCTCCCGATGGCGCATTGGTCATCATTACTTCAATTAACATCGCATCCCCCGTTGTCGTAAACTCAGCCTCTCCCAAGACTTCTGCGGGATCGCTGGTGCTATTGATAGTTGCGGTAGCGATGCTAGCTTGTTGTTCCGTGACTTCTTCTTGGGGTTCGGTTACAGGTTGCTCAGTTACCGTGTTGGTTTGCTGACAGCCAGATACAAACAGTAGTAGGCTGAAAAAAAACGCGATCGCACTAATTCTCAAGGGTTTATTAATCCAGTTCATAGCCAGTTCAGTTGTAATCGACTTCAAGTTGAATCAAAATAGTTAAATACCAACTCTTAATAATCTTCAGACATTCCCTAAAAAATGTCAATTTCCATAGATTCCACTTGAGTGACCCCGGCTGGCGGATAAAAGGTAAAAGTATCAGCAGCAACAATAGGAGATGGCACACGGCGAATAATCTTTTCGGTCATCTTGATATCCATTCCGTCCGCTTTCCCACTAATTTGAAGCTGCTCAACTGCGGCTGTATTGGGTTCCACCAAAAATGTGAACGTAAATCCGGCTTGGCGATCCTTATAGCGATAGGCATAGTAGTCTTGTCCCTCTAAATTTAGAATATTACCCTGCAATGGCATATCATCTTCCGCCTTAAAAACCGATTCAAGCTGATCAATCACTCCCTCTGCCGTCACTACACCGTCAGCAAAGGCTTGCCTAAAAGGAGCCGACATTTCTAGAAATAACATCGAAGAAAAGCCAATCAAAAAGCTATCATTCGACTGATTAAAACCTTCATAGTCCATAACCGTGTATTGCTTTAACTCCGGGTTATAAATCCATACCTGATCACCATCAGAAATCACAATATAACTCGGTTGGGCAAATCCACCTGACTCAGGTGTAGAAATTTCGGTGCGAAACTGCTGAGGAGATTGGGCAATGGTTTTAATCAACACCGAAAATTGCCCTGTAAAACCCTGTGCCTCAAAACTGAATTGCATTTCGGATTCAGTTTGATAGCGTTCAGCTTGAATGAAATTAGCAACCGTTTTAGCTAAAAGACTGACATCAAGTTCATCCGTCAAGGGACGGCTCATTCCTGGTGTCGGATTCGACTGAGTAAGTTGATTGGGTGATTCTGAGAGAGGGACTTGAATATCCCTCGATGTAGACCTGACCAGCACCTCCTCTTCCCCGTTAGCAGTCGCTATACTAAATAATGTCCCGTTTTGGTTGATAGAGGGAAGGATACCCCAGACATTCACCGTGGCAGTTATGCCGAAAATCGTAATGGCTTTTTGCAGTCGGTTCATTGTAAAAGTTAATCGTTATTCCTTTTACCCTAAACCAAAGCAGGCATCATGAATGATGAATTTTCTATTCCCTGTTCCCCGTTCCCTATTCCCCGTTCCCTGTTCCCTGACCAATGATACCCTTTGATCTGCAAGCCCCCTTTGAAGCTAAGGGCGACCAACCCCAAGCCATTTCCCGCCTGACAACCTCTCTGCAAGCGGGAAACCGTTTCCAAACCCTCCTCGGTGCGACGGGAACAGGTAAAACCTATACTGTCGCCAAAGTCATCGAACAGACGGGCAAACCGACTCTGGTACTGGCACACAATAAAACCTTAGCCGCCCAACTCTGTAACGAGTTACGGGAGTTCTTTCCCCAGAATGCGGTGGAGTATTTTGTCTCCTACTACGACTACTACCAACCAGAAGCCTATATTCCCGTCAGTGATACCTATATTGAGAAAAGCGCCGCCATTAACGATGAAATCGACATGCTGCGCCACTCCGCCACGCGATCGCTCTTTGAAAGGCGCGATGTGATTGTGGTAGCCTCGATTAGCTGTATTTATGGCTTGGGTATCCCCTCAGAATACCTGAAAGCCGCGATTCCCCTGCGAGTGGGTACAGAATTAGATCAACGTCAACTCCTGCGAAATTTAGCCTCCGTTCAATATTCCCGCAATGACATCGAAATGGGGCGAGGGCGGTTCCGCGTCAAGGGAGATGTGCTAGAAATTGGTCCGGCTTACGAAGACCGAATTATTCGCGTCGAATTCTTTGGTGATGAGATTGATGCTATCCGCTATGTTGACCCCGTGACAGGTGGAATTATCCAAAGTCTCAACGCCCTCAATATCTACCCCGCCCGCCACTTTGTTACCCCCGATGAACGACTAGAGGAAGCCTGTGAAGCCATCGAAACAGAACTCCACGAACAAATGTCCCAGTTACAAGAAGCTGGCAAATTACTCGAAGCCCAACGATTAGACCAACGCAGCCGCTATGATCTAGAACTCTTGCGCGAAGTCGGATATTGTAATGGTGTAGAAAACTATTCCCGTCACCTCGCCGGACGCAGGGCGGGGGAACCGCCAGAATGTTTAATTGATTACTTCCCCAAAGATTGGTTATTAGTCGTGGATGAATCTCACGTCACCGTACCCCAAATTCGGGGGATGTACAATGGCGACCAAGCCCGGAAGCGGGTATTAATTGACCATGGGTTTCGCTTACCCAGTGCAGCAGATAATCGTCCCCTGAAAGCCGAAGAATTTTGGACAAAAGTTAACCAATGTATCTTTGTTTCCGCGACTCCTGGAGATTGGGAAATTGAACAGTCCCAAGACCAAGTGGTGGAACAAGTGATTCGTCCCACCGGGGTGGTTGACCCAGAAATCTTTGTCCGTCCCACTGAAGGTCAAGTGGATGACTTATTGGCTGAAATTCAGGAACGCGCATCCAAAAAAGAACGGGTACTGGTGACAACCTTAACCAAGCGCATGGCGGAAGATTTAACCGAATATTTACAGGATCGCGGCATTCGCGTCCGCTACTTACATTCGGAAATTAATTCAATTGAACGAATTGAGATTTTGCAAGCATTGCGGGAGGGTGATTTTGATGTACTTATTGGCGTGAATTTGTTGCGGGAGGGATTAGATTTACCGGAAGTATCTCTGGTGGCTATTTTAGATGCCGATAAGGAAGGATTCCTCCGGGCAGCACGTTCCTTGATTCAAACCATTGGTCGGGCGGCGCGTCATGTCCAGGGACAAGCAATTCTCTATGCTGATAATCTTACCGATAGCATGGCAAAAGCCATTGATGAGACAGAACGGCGTCGGGGAATTCAATTGGCATATAACCGGATGCATGGGATTACTCCGCAACCGATTGTCAAGAAATCCAGTAATGCGATTCTGGCATTTTTAGATGTATCGCGGCGGTTGAATCATCAACAGTTGGCAAAGGTTTCTGAACAAGTAGAAGATTTACCCTTAGAACAGATTCCTGAGGTAATTAGTCAACTAGAAGCCCAGATGAAAGAAGCGGCGAAGAATCTAGAATTTGAGCAAGCCGCCCAGTATCGCGATAAAATTAAGCATCTGCGGGATAAATTGGTGGGTCGGTGAAATGGTTATACCTGGCAAGGTTAGAGTCTGTCATTCTGAGTCCTGAGCGAAGCGAAGGAACTGAAGCGGAGTGAAGAATCTCACCCGATGTTTCGCTGCACTCTGTTCGATCCAGTATGACAAAAGCTCAATTTGTGACCATAAACAGTATAAACAATATGATCCTCCAATTCATCATCATCATCGACGTTCAATTCGCCTGAAATCATAATGACTATAATCAGGCGGGGGCTTATAGTCTTGACAAATTACCACAAATATTTGTAATCACAAGGATAACCAATGTGTACCTCATCATCCATATACTGTATAGCATTGTCATAGATTAAGTTATAATATAGAAATTCGTGACTCCTTAGTTTGCGATCGCGACTTAGCGATAACGGGTCATTATACCCTCTACTGGAGGAATATAAGTAATTAGTCAAGTCACTAAAGCGGTCAAATATCAGTATGTATACCTATTTGAAAAATCAGTATTTTTCCGGTGTCTCTTTACCTGATCAGACTCTAAGATTTTTTTAGATGCCAATATTAAACCCATAACGCAAATAGGTAATCGGTTCCCCTATCAAATTTACAACTAAGCAAGACAATTCTAATGATTGACGAGATAATTGGTGGTAAATATAATCTTAAAGCAGAGCTGGGTAGAGGTGGCACAGGGATCGTCTATTTGGCAAAGGAGTTACAAACTCGACAATATTATGCCATCAAAACAATTTCCACAGAAGACAAACACGCGCTTAAGCTTTTAAAGCGAGAAACTGACACTCTCAAACGGTTAAGTCACGACAGCATAGTTAAGTTTGTTGATGATGGGTATGAAGATAGCCATAAGCTTGTTTATTTGGTTTTAGAATATCTTGAAGGTGAAGGCATTCAGAGGTATTTTGAGCGGGGAGTTGCGCTAAAAACTAAAATTGATTTATTTTTGCAAATTTTAGATGCCGTTAGTCATGCTCACTCTAAAAATGTCATTCACAGAGATATAAAACCAGACAACATCATGGTGGTGGAGATAGGTGAACTCCCAGTCGCTAAGATTTTAGATTTTGGCATTTCTATCATTACCACTACCCTCCTGACCAATACGATAAGCAGCTATCATACACCTTTATTTGCTCCGCTTGAGCAAAGGGAATTAAAAGGGGTTTCTAGAGACTCTGATATATATTCCTTGGCAATGACATACCTTTATCTATTGTCTACTGAGAAGGCAAGGGATAAATTTAGAGAAGAGCAAAATAAAGAAGTTCTCTATGAATCTACAACAACTACTTTGAATAGTGCTAGTCAATTAAGTAATTCTTTGATCGATGTTTTGCGGCGAGCTACAGAAGTTGAACGAGAGAATAGACCCAAAATTGATGAAATTAGGAAAGTTCTGGCTAGTCTCAAGTCAGAAGTGTCTGAAAAATTGACTATAGTATTTGGTATAACCTCTGCTCTCAAACGAAAAATATCAGACTTTAATCAACTTGATTCCCATCCCCTCAAAGTTAAAAAATATATAGAAGATAAATTAAAGAATGATTCAGGCACAATATATATTCAAAAAATTCAAGGCAAGACTAATAAAGACAACAGGCTAACTGTGGAAATAGGAGTAGATTCAACTTCTGATATATTCAGGGGTTTTATTGACAAAGATCGTCCACTGAACATTATCTTATTTGACCAACTCGCTTTTATAAATCCCCAATCGTCAGAAAGACTTTTTGAGAATGGAGTAGCTGTTAGAGTTGAGCCAATTATAGATGTAAGCGGGAATGGCAAGTCGGGGGATGACCTAAGTGACTTGATCAACGATATTCTACAGAAATATCAACAAATTATCAATGAAAAAGAAGGAAAAGCGACTGTAGATTCTACCTTTAGTTTATGGCAAAATGTTATCGATATTGAAACCAAAATAGTCAATGAAAGAAAGCAAAGTTTTGCTTACTCTAGTTATGAGTATGACAAAGATAAGCAAAGATTAATCATTTCGTTAACTCAACCCATCTCTTTAGACGAATTAGAAAAAATTACGTCGCCGCCGTTACCTGTAACAATTTCCGTTAAGAAACAATCACCGCCTTACACTACAAGCCAATGGTCGGTGGGAGATATCATTGATGGCGAACAGTCAAAAAATGGCGACCTTGTAGAAAAACTGTATATCAGTATTGGAGATTTTTGCAATCCTGATTTGTTTGAAGCACTCCAGAAACAAGGACATATTGAAACTAACTTTAAAGCAGAAGAATCGCAAATTCAACGCCGACGCAAAGCACTTCGAGCAATCAGGTACAGTGATTCCGAAAATACCAATTTGTTCAAAATTCTAGCAGAACCTGATAAATCACCGCCTGTAGAGCCTTTAGCGATTCATCAATTTTTTAATCAGCAATTAGACAGTTCGCAGCAAAACGCTGTCTGTAAGGCATTGGCAACCGAAGATATATTTTTAATCCAAGGTCCACCAGGAACAGGTAAAACCTCTGTAATCATGGAAATAATCAGGCAAATTTTGAGCCGCCATCCTAAAGATCAGATACTCATCTCTTCTCAATCCAATATTGCTGTAGATAATGTACTCACTCGACTGTCTAAAATTAACAGTGAACAGCAGCACATCCGGTTACTGAGAATCGGAAGAGAAGAAAAAATTGAGGATGAGGCTAGACAGTTTGAAATAGAGAAAGCGATTAATGAATGGCAGAAAAAGATTCGGGAAAACTCGGCAGCTCATTGGCAAAAGTATGAATCTCAGCACGAAAAAATGCTGTTAGGAGTCAAGAAATTATCTAATATAGAATCAATTAGAAAACTGAGAGAACAAGTTGGACAGATTTCTAACCGAATTACCCAAGCGGTCAATCTTGTTAATTCCGAGCTGATTATATCTCCGGTCAATAATGAGGTTCAGTTAGCCGCAGAAGATGCTTGTGAATTAATTTATGAGAAGCTATTACTCGATGAAAAGATTCTTAATTTAATTAAAGATTATGTGGATAAATTTGGTATAGAATTTCCGGAAAAGCAGCAGCTCTTAAATTGGATAGAACAAGAATACAGCCGATTACAAACTATTTTGGGTGATAGTAATGAAAAGTATGAGAAGTTTGTCAAACTTAAGGAGCTAAAGGAAGAGTGGAATGAACGGCTCCAGCGAAAGCAACGTGACTTAGTTCCTATGTTTCTGGATGGTGTTAACGTAATCGGCGCAACTTGCTTGGGAGTTGCTAATCTTAAAGATATTAAATTTGACTGGGTAATCGTAGACGAAGCCGGAAGATCCACGGCTCCGGAAACATTGAAAAGATAGAGCAAGACTGTCAGTCAAGTGGTGTGCAAAAAACGGTTGGTGTCATCGCTGGTTATGCCTCCCAAATTAGTACTTTGGAAACTGTCGTTGCCACCAATGACCAAAATATTTGGAAAAATTTACACATAGTGGTTCACACAGTTGATGCTTTTCAAGGTAGGGAGTGTGACATTATTATCTATGATTTGGTAAGAAGTAATAAAAAGAAAAAGCTGGGATTTACGTCGGATTATAGGCGATTAAATGTCGCCTTATCTCGCGCCCAGCAACTCTTGATTATAGTCGGCAATGATGTAATGGCTTACGAAGGCAAAGCACCTAAAAAACTGCCAAATCCATTCCAAAAACTGATTGAATATATTGACATTAACGCAATAATATGCTACCTTAATACGTTTGAGTGAATTTATCTGGTAATTAAGGTGGATTTTAATAATGACTGATGTTAATATTGCAGATTTTGAACAAAAAATTAGAAAGTATCATTCACTACCAGAAGCAGTGATCATTGACCATAAAGTTATTGGTTATCCTTTCTATCGACTAATTCTTGATTTAACTTATTTGGCGAATAGAAGTTTAGAAGTCCAAGAAGAGTTTGTGCTTAAAGGGATCACCTATGGTTTAGCACAGAGAAGTGAATTGGCTTATTTTTTGGGAGTTGACGATCATTTCGTCGAAAAAGTTCTATCAGAGCTAATTTCTAAACAATTAGTGACTAAGGCAGATAAATTAAACGTTACTGAACTAGGAATAAAAACCCTTGAACAGCAGCGAGTACTAGATACTGTTTCCGAGACAAAAGAATTCTACATTGATGCGATTAATGGAAAACTCTATGATAATTTTAATGTTAAAAAAATTAATAAAAATAACGACAACAGCCTTAAACAGTTTATTTCTCGACCAAGAAAAGGTCATGTAGAGGATATCGTAGATTACTATGATGAAATTCAAGGCGTCTTAAGCTTAGAAAGTAGACGGGAGCAAGTTGAACTCATACAGGTCAACAAAATTGAAAAAGCATACACAGAATGGCATGAAATTATTCTGGTTTTCTATAAAAACAATCCCGATGATGACGAGGTAGGCTATGAAACTTTTTCTAGAGGCAGCATCCAGACTGACTACAGAGAAAGTATAGAGAAACTCTATACTCAGGGTCAAAAGGTTCTTAATGACATACTTAGATTCGACCGAAGTAATGATGAAGAAAAGGTACAAATTGAACAGTCAGATGATTTGATAGCTGGTATCCACAAAGATGATATCGAAACGGTTAATCGACTTCAAGTTAAAATCAAAGCTCTCAATGATTCAGACTTGTTTGTTGAAAGTAAAGTAAAATCAATCAACAAGCAAAAGAAAGTCTTAAAAGAAGAGCTTGCGACAAAAACAAAGCAAAGCAAAATCACAGATATTATCCACACTTATGAACACCGAAATTATCTATTTAAAGCGTTACAAGAAGCTCAACATAGAGTCATGATAGTTTCGCCGTGGATACGTCGCAATGTAGTTAACAAATATTTTTTATCAATCTTAGAGGATAGTTTAAAGCGCCATGTCAATGTTCATATTTTATACGGAATAAAGCAAAAAAGTGGTCGGGGTCAGCCAAATGATGATTCTGCTATAAAAAAACTTGATAAATTGGCTAGTTACTATAAAAACCTGAGATTTGAAAAAGTTAAAAATACTCACCGAAAGATTTTGGTATGTGATGATAGCTTCGGTATAGTAACGAGTTTTAATTTCCTATCGTTTCGAGCTGATCCTAGTCTTACTTATCGAGACGAGTTAGGTGCTATTTTGACAGATAAAGACACGATTGAAAAACTTTTTAATAGTGGACTTTCATTGTGTGAAGGCAACAGCAGACATTCAAGATAATTATTTAAGCTATGAGACTCTCGTCCTTCGGGTAACTGCCATAAAATTTGTGGCAACGTAATTATTATGATCATATTATCCGTAATGAAAAAACGCTCAACATTTTGAGGTAATATATAATTGACAATCCATTGCGTTGGGAAAATGATCAATTACATCCAAACAACCCATCAAAATGGTAATTATTCTGTAGGGATTTGGTTTCCAAATCCTTATCTAAATCCTTGCGGTGGTGTGGGAATCCGGGGTTGGGAATCCGGGGTTGGGAAATCGGGGTTGGGAAATCGGGGTTGGGAATCCGGAATTGAGGGGTTTGGAGGGTTTGGAGACCAAACCCCTACGTCAATTCAAAATGTTTCGATATTATTTTTTAAATGTATAATGTCCTAATTATAACGTAAAATTTAATCAACCACAGATGCAACTCAACCCGCCCAGACCAAATTTTCAGTAGTAGAACCTAAAAAACCTGACGTGATATGAAACCCCTAAACTTAATTATTCCACTATTACTTGTTAGTACGTCTGCCTGTATGGGCGTGACTGTCGAAGAGACTAGCGCCGAAATGCAGGCAAGGATAGCCAAAGCGAGAGATTGCGCTGGCTGTGACTTGAGTAAGATTGATCTCAATGGTGCAGACTTAAGCGGTGCTAATCTCAAGGAGGCTATATTAGATGGTGCTGATCTGAGTAATGCCAATTTAGCAGAAGCGGATTTGAGTGGTGCGTCTCTAGATGGTGCGAATTTGAATGGAACAAACTTCAATAGTGCCAACTTGAAAGGGGCTAATTTAAGTAATGCGTCGCTAATTAGCACAAACTTAGTTAACGCCAATTTACGCAAAGCCAAGATTAAAACCGCCAATGTCTATCTCACAAATTTTTGTGGAGCGACTATGCCAAATGGTAGTCGCTCTATGCAAGGCTGTAGTTAACCGAAATTAACTGAATCGTTAGCGCTTGTTACCAAAAATTGAAACTCTTACAGTTTTACCAGTGATTAACCTGGGCAATTTGCAAAGCGGAAAGATAGGACGTTTTGATTCTTCCTGTACAGGTTCTCTCTAATACGTCTCTCAAACCGGAAAATAAGGACATTCGTTGCCGCGACTCTAACTTTATGTAGGGTGATATTGTACTCAAAAGTGTCAAATACTCATCAATACTATGAGTCGTATGACAAACTAACTGTTCTGACAAAAAATTATGGAATAAACCTGAGTTGGTAAAATCTTGTTCAATTTCTTTCAGGTTGGCTTGATGGGTTTCTATCGAGCCATATCTGGCAAATTTGGGAATAGATGGCGCTTGAGTTTGATAAACTTCATCGAATTGATGACAAATTTCATCATTGGGGTGCGGCGGTGTATTCCACAACATAATTATAGAGCCCTTGTTTTGCAAAGCCTCAGCCGATTTTTGCACCCTAATTTCAGGTGCAACCCAATGCATTGAAGTCGCCGCAAGAATAGCGTTGAATCGCCCAGGTTCTAGCTGCCATTCTTCAAAGGTTGTATTGATAATCTCCACATTGGGATAGGCTGAACAGTTGCTTTTGGCAAGTTTGCACGCGGCTGGGCTTGGCTCAAGACAAACCATGGAGAAGCCTAATTCAGCAAATTCTACAGTGGCAATTCCTGGACCACATCCTATTTCTAGAATGGTAGCTTTAGCGGGAAGTCGAGCTAACTTAACAGCGCGATGGATTAGGGTTTTAGGATAGCGTGGTCGGGCTTGATCATAGACATTGGCGACATCACTGTACCAGTGTTTTCGTTGTTCTAAGGTATAGGCGTCTTTGATGCCACTACACCATACTTTGACTGATGCCGAATCTTTATCTGTCATCATACCCAATCTGTCATCATACCCATAATACCCAGGTGCGGTTAAAAAAACTACAATGGATTGTTGGATTCATCCACTTTGACGACTTTGGGATGATGTAAAAGCGCTTCTTCCGGTGTCATCTGAGCGTAAGCAATTACAATCACGTTGTCTCCAACCGCGTTCAGACGAGCCGCCGGACCATTTAAACAGATGACACGACTTCCCCATTCCCCAGGAATGGTGTAGGTTTCCAATCGGGAACCATTATTCACATTGACAACCTGTACTTTTTCGTAAGGCAAAATATTTGCCGCTTTTAGGAGTTCCTCATCAATGGTAATTGAGCCATCATAGTGCAGGCAGGCATCGGTTACTTTTACCCGATGCAACTTGCTTTTAAACATGGTAATCAGCATTTGAAAAAAATAACTCTAATTAAATTTTACAATATCTTTATATTTATTGACGTACCCGTTTACCTACCAATAGTAAATAGATGAGTTAATTTTTTTTCAATTCCTGTTGCCCGTTCCTTGTGACACCTGTTCCCTAAAAATGGGATGCACCCATCGGAGTCTTACGCCAAACTAAAATTATGCCATTGCCAATTTCACCGCACGATTGAGTTGCTCTTGGGAAAAAGGCTTCGTTAAATAAGCTTTAGCTCCCTGTTTCATGCCCCAAAGACGGTCAATTTCTTGATTTTTAGAGGAACAAATTATAATAGGAATGTTAGCTGTTGCCGGATGACCTTTAAGTTTTCGACACAACTCAAAACCACTCATTCCTGGCATGACAACATCTGTAATAATCACATCGGGTTTTTTGTTAGTTGCGTGAGTCACCGCCTCTTTGGGCTTAGACACTCGGATAACGGTGTGACCCCCTTCGTGCAGGTAGTTCTCGATCAGATCCATCTGACTGGCGTTGTCTTCAACTAGTAAAACTGTACTCATGTTGGCTGATTCCTATTCAGAAAAGTAGGGACAAGTGAAACCTTAGCCTCGTGATTAAAGGGTAGGATTATGTGATCTCGCGATCGCAGCATCAGTTTTCCACTCAGCCGTTTGGCTTGCGCCTGTGAATCGTTACCGACTAGAGTTGTAACCGGACAAGTGTAAAATGCAACCTGAGATTAACACGCCTACTGTTTCCATAGCGCCTCGTCTGCTGCGTTTGGCTCGCTTAAAAATGAAGATGCATTCCCAAATGAAGAGGTAATGGTTTAGGCTTCAACTGACAATCATAGCATTGGATAATCTTTGAGTGGAAGGGCATTTACGAATCTATTACAAAAAGTGATCCGATCGTCCTTTGTCCTTTGTCCTTGATCATTGATCAGGGGTTGAGGAGCGTTTACAAAACTTAATATCGTTAAGTTTATTTAGACTGACGGATTTAACTATCTTGCAAGAGTTCATCGATTAAAGATTGCAAGTCATCAATAGAGAGCGCCTCAGTTTCCGGGGCTGACTCTGTGTCCAGGTTAGCAGACGACTGGTGACGCGATCGCTGAATTAACCCTTTGAGGTGATCCTTGAGTTGCTCCCTCATTGACTCAGTTGTGGCAATAATCTGCGTTACCTGCTTGTCGGTTAAGCTAGAGGGTTCCTTCATCCCATCAATTAATTTTTTCAAGGCGTAAAACACTTGCATTAAAAAGGCTTGCAACCTTTGGTCAACCTTGAGTGAACCCTGCTGTCGAATCAAATTAACACAATCCACCAAGCATAAACCTGCTTGATGAATCCCTTGGATATGAAGCGGACTAATTGGCAGCAGGTTAGCCCCCCCTACGATACCACAACGAGTCGCGTGGCAGAGTTCATTCATTTGGTCTGGGTCTTTGAGCGTCCTTCGCAGATGCAGCAAATACTGCTCAATGAGTTGCAGGTGTGCTTCGGCAGCCTCAAGGTAGTAGCCTTTTATTTGCTGTAGCTGTTCTGGCTGCATAAAGAATGTCCTTGCTAGATGCCGGATTTTTCGTCGGGTATAGCATTGTGGCTAGGAATAAAGTCTTGTCTATCCCTTGAGCAAAAAAATAATCTTACTCTAACTTTTAGAGCAGGTCAATCGCTAATTTATGTTAAGAAATGACGATTTAGCTTATGATAATTCACGGTGCTTGACATTGCTTTTCTTGGTCAATACAGTCTGCCAATTCATTCCCGACGATACCGACCTCGGACTCCCCCCAGTTATGATCAGTGAAACCAATCGCACCCCTAAATAGCGGAGTTTTTCCGGTTTTAGGTATGGCGTCAGGGAGTTCCATCCTTCTCGGCGAACTTTCCGCACATAAAACAGAAGGCTGCGGAAAAAATCCTGAAATCGTCTTCCCCAATAGGCTTTCTGAATTCCGCCTGGATCAAGTCGTATATTATGGGGATTGTAGTTATTTCGATTTAAGGGATTCAGTTTCGTCAGTCCTTCGGTTTGAGCAAACTGCTGGTATGTAATCCCCTCTTTTCGGGATTGGGGGTGAGTGTGGGGATAAATCCATTCCCATACTGCCCAATCCAGACTAGAAAACAAAAATTCTGGCACATCTTTAGTCACCTGACAATATTTTAAGCGAATCCCGATGGGAATTTCTGCCCAAGGTCCATGCTGCCACACAAAATCAGGATCAAAAAATGCTTTAAAGGCAAAATCTTTTTCATTTATCCTCAGACGAGCCACCCGACCAATCATTCCCGCTCCAGCCATTTCTACTTCAATTTTCATGGCTTGGGTAAAGAGGGGAGACGGGCAGTACTCTCCTTCTTTTTTGATCATAATTATCCTTTTGGTATTGTGTTTTAGCCGGAGTCTGACTCGTTTGAGAGAAAATGTTGTGCGCTCCCCTTCCTGAACAGTCCCCCGTACATATCGGGCTAAATGGTCGAGAAATTGTCTAATTTCCCGCGCTCCAATTCCGTTGTTTAAATCAATGAATGTTGAATCAGGAGTATAAAAGTATAATCGTGTCTGACCCAATTCCTGACGGGCATGTTGGCAGAGACGATAGAACTGACTAGGCGGTAACAGTTCCTGCTGGGCTTGCCAAAGGATAGAAGTTAAGGGAGATGCATTCACGGGAGGGCGATCGCTCATAGAAGCTAAGTTCGTAGTTGCGCTGTCTTCGCTATAAACGCTTAAATCAGTGTTATTCAGGTTGATATACTATGATCATCGCTCAAAAATAGCCAAGTTGGGGATTGGGATCGCTTGCCTCTTCAGTCGTTGGGATAGAAGCCAGATGGGTTGGACACAGGGAACAGGACATGCCTTATCCAGCCATTGTCCGAATTCAATCCTTCACCATAACCAATTTAAAATTCTCTTTTGAGAAACTCAGCCAATTGGCGCATATCCAATCAAACATCTGGCTGAGGTAAAATCAGCGAAAAACCCTTCACAATTGAAAATAAAGCTAATGGTATCACATTATGGCAACAACAATCCGAAAAACGTCCTATTTCGTTGAAAGCTGCTCATCCCAAGTTAGATTTATTGGTGGTAAAGCCTTTGAATGGAGAAATAAGAGACTGAATTCAAAACCATGCCTAACTAGCCAACGAAGGCTTAAAACCATGTCCCGGAGCGCAGCGAAGAGTCAACACTCAAAACGTTCCTACTTTGCCTTTCTTTTCCTGGTAAATAGCTGTTTAAGCTGTATAGAGTTATAATAGCACCTTTAAAATCCCAATGAGTTAAGTTTACATTATGAACTTTGATAAGAATTATCAGAAATGTTTGGATAAGCTCATCTGGGCAACCCATCAGCTCGACGTTAAAGTTGCCCAATCACAGCTTGCGAATCTTGCCAAAATCATCGTACAAACGATGATGGGTCCCTGGCGCTATTTTCATTCCATCGAACATATTTTAGAGGTCGGTGGCTCTACGGACGCCATTGAAGTTCTGGCGGCTTTATTTCACGATATTATCTACGTGCAAGTTGATGGGAGTATTCCGTTTAACCTGACGCCTTATCTTGCTCCTTTTATTGAAGAGGAGAGAGGGAAGTTTTTTGTCCGCACCGATAATCCAGGTGAACACGATATCATTTTTGAGCTAGTCGCTACCCTTTTTAAAGTTGCGCCAGCAGAGGAATTATTTCCCTTTACTGGACAAAATGAGTTTTTAAGTGCGATTGTTACCGCTAAACTCCTAGAGCCTGTTTTGACACCAGCATTGATAGTGCAGGTTGTGGCTTGTATTGAAGCCACTATTCCCTTCCGCACGCCATCTGATTTTGGGTTAAGCCCTAGCGAAGAATTATATCAGTCTTTGAAATCGATCAATCAGCGATTTAATCTTAACTTAACCAGTGCTGAACTCCTAGAAAGCGTGAAGCGTTCAGTGCGGCTGGCGAACCGAGATGTTGGTGGATTTGCTCATCCGAGTTCGGCTGTTTTCTTATCTAACACCTGGAATTTATTACCGGAAACGAACCATAATCTGAAAAAATCAGGGTCGTATACGGTGCGGGATTATCGATTTGCTATCCAAAAAATGGCAGTGTTCATGAAATTTCTGAACGCCGAACTGATTTTTCGGCAATTCCGAGGAGAACCTAATGATTTCATTTATCTCCAGTTTGTCGAGCAAGCTCGCCGGAATTTAGAAGTGGCGCGGCTTTATTTAGACAGTAAATTGGTGGCGAATGGGATTTTAGAAGCCTTGTCATTGCGTTTAGGTTCAGATGTTCCCTTAACCCTTATGATGGGAGAGTTTGGGGATGAACCGAGTTCAATCGGTCATTTGGGCGATTATTTTCCCACACTAATTAATCCGCATCGCCCGAAAACGCTTCTAGAACGGGAAGTGTGGAAATTATTGGAGGAGGGACGCGCTCAAAGCATTTCGTTTGATTTTCAAACCTCTCCCCTGACGAGCTTTGTGGTTCAGTACATTGGATTTGAGGGGATTTGCCAGATGTGGCACGATACCCAGGAGTTTTTTCAAGGAAAAATAACGTCGGAAGAATTTTTAGCCCGTTGTGATGCTGATCTAGTGAACATTATTATCGATGGGGTAGCTAAACTTTTGGAAAAGCGAAAAGTTGCCTTATGTAGTCTCTATAAACCGTTATCGATGAATGGGGTTAGACAATTACAACATGATTAGGCATCCGTATCTATTTTTTCCAGATATCCAAACCTTGTAGAGACGTTGCATGCAACGTCTCTACATTTTAAAAGGAGGGTGACAACAACACCTAAAAATTCTGGCGGTTAGCGATCGCACTCTCCATTCTCTCCACTACCTGCGCCACTGGAATCGCGCCTAAGTCTTGGGATTGCTTCCCAGCCTCGCGAGTCCGTACACTAAGACTATCAGACTCAACCTCCTTCGCCCCGACAACCGCCATCACCGGGATTTTTGCCTTCTCGCCATTGCGGATCATCTTCGGTAAGCGATCGCCACTGGTATCGACTTCGACGCGAACTCCCACCAGGCGCATTTTCTGTGCCACTTCCTTGGCAAACGTTAACTGTTCATCACTCACGGGTAACAGTCGCGCTTGCACGGGGGCTAACCAGAAGGGGAAGTCTCCCGCATACTCCTCAATCAAAATCCCAATTAACCGTTCCAATGAGCCAAAGGGCGCACGATGAATCATCACAGGGCGCTGGCGTGTGCCATCTTCTGCCACATACTCTAAGTTAAATCGCTCTGGCAGGTTATAGTCCACCTGTACTGTCCCCAATTGCCACTCGCGATCTAAAGCGTCATGGAACATGAAATCCAGCTTCGGACCATAAAACGCGGCTTCGCCAATGCCTTCAAAATGACCCATTCCCAGGGTTTCCACTGCCCGACGAATGGCGTTTTCTGACTTATTCCACGCCTCATCTGACCCAATATATTTGTCTTGGTTGGGGTCACGGAAACTTAAACGGGCTTTAAAATCTTGCAACCCTAGAGTGTTAAACACGGATAGGGTTAAGTCAACCACCCGCAAGAACTCATCATCCAGTTGTTCGGGGGTGACAAACAGATGAGCATCATCTTGGGTAAAGCCGCGAACTCGGGTTAATCCGCCTAGTTCCCCGGATTGTTCATACCGATAAACCGTGCCAAACTCCGCGAGACGCATGGGCAAATCTCGGTAGGAACGCAGTTCATGCTTATAGATTTGTACATGAAATGGGCAGTTCATGGCTTTCAGGACAAAGCCTTCGGCTTCTGAGTCTCCCATCATTGGGAACAAGTCTTCTTTATATTTCTGCCAATGTCCCGAAGTCTTAAACAACTCCACGCGACCAATATGCGGGGTGACTACAGGCTGATAGCCGCGCTTAATTTGCTCCTGTTTGAGGAAGTCTTCTAAGGTACTCCGCAGGATTGTCCCTTTGGGTGTCCACAAGGGCAATCCGGGTCCTACGGGGTCGGATAAAATAAACAGTCCTAGGTCTTTGCCCAGCTTGCGATGATCACGCTTGAGGGCTTCTTGTTTGCGCCGCTTATATTCAGTTAGTTGTTCCGGCGTCTCCCAGGCGGTGCCGTAAATTCGCTGAAGTTGCGCCTTATTTGCATCACCGCGCCAGTATGCGCCAGCGACACTTTCTAGGTCAATTGCTTTGGGATGAATGTCACCTGTGGTTTCGACATGGGGTCCGGCGCACAAGTCCCACCAATCTTCTCCGAGGTGGTATAGGGTGATTGGGTCTTCTAAGTCTTGGAGGATTTCTAGTTTGTAGGGTTCACCGAGTTCTTTGATCCGACGTTCGGCTTCTTCGCGGCTGACTTCTTCCCGAATCAGGGGGAGTTTACGCTTGAGGATTTTCACCATCTCTTTTTTGATGGCTTTTAAGTCTTGCTCGGTAAAGGGTTCGGGTTTGGCGAAGTCGTAATAAAAGCCATTCTCAATCCACGGACCAATCGTCACCTGTGTCCCCGGAAACAGCTTCTGTACCGCCATCGCCATGACATGAGAGGCGGTATGGCGAATTTTTTTCAGGGTCTCAGATTCACTGGTCCGAGGCAAATGAATTTTTTCGGGTTTTTGGGGGGCTTCGACGTTGGACATGGGTGACTGTGCCATTGAGTTGAGGTTGAAAGCAGTTAACGGTTTCCCTGGTTCCTTTTCTCCATTCCATGATACTCACCTTCTTGAACCAATGCAGGTTGCCGAGTTGGTTGCGTATTGTAAAGAATTGTAACTAGCGTTAAGATAAATTAACAGATGAATTAGCGCTTAAGATTCATGCCTCAGTCTCAGCCCCACGAGCAAGACCTGCTCAAGTCGATACTACAACCCCTGTTGGATGATTTCCAATATTGGTTTTCGCGATCGCGTTCGTTACTCGAAGCTGAGGAGATCAGCTTTTTAAGCCGACAGCAGCAGAGGGATTTACTGGAGAGAGTCAAAACCGCCCAACGGGAAGTCAATGCGGCGGTAACATTATTTCAAGCAACGGATGGTCAAGTGGGGATTGAACCCGCTACATTAGTGCCATGGCATCGGTTAGTCAACGAGTGTTGGCAAGTCGGGATGCGCTGGCGCTCATTGAAATCGGGAGAATCCGAGTCGGAGATTTCTGGAAATGTCAATATTGAGCCGAGAGAGTGATCAAATTTATGCCTAGGTTTGATAAGCTAAACGGATTACAGATAAAAAGGTAATTTCAAAGACCCACCCTAAGATAATCGATTAACAGATCAACGGTTTAGTCTGGAGGATGATGCCATGTTACACCTACTATACATAATTGCCTTTACCGTTATTGCATTTCTCGCGATCGGGAATTTGATTCGCAGTTTACTGAACTTGAGTATAGATGCTCAACGGCATTACGCACCTGCGGGAAAGGCTTCATTTGCCGCATCTAGTTCTAGCAATACTCGTGTCCCCCATCCAGAACTGTTGGATGATACCGGGAATCCGACAAGTGAACCACTGCTGGTCATGAAATCCATGACTGTTGAAGACGCCCGCACCCAGCTTGATGCTTTATATAATGCTTCCCCTAGCAACAGCATTGATAAGTCGGAAGACGTTTAGTGCAGATGCAGATAACCTAGCCAGATAACGTAAAGGCTATTTTAAAGGCGGGTTGAAGCAACAGTTAGCTGTCCTTATGATTCAGCCTTCAAAACCCGCCAAGCTACTTTATGTTTATATTGGTCTATCTACTTAACGTCGTAACGTCGTAACGTCGTTATTTTGATGATTCGCCAATATCGATAACCCCGATGACTCCCACCAGTCCGGAAATATTGATCAGCCCTGATCATCGTCGTTCCCCACTGAAGATTCCTTTGAAGATATCCTGAATATCTTCCTGTTTATAATCCTTAAATTCCCCAGCATCAAACCAGATACCATAACAGATTGGGCATTTTTCGTACCAAATATGGGACTGTTTTAGGTCAACCATTTTGGTCATTTTTGCTTTGCATTTCGGGCAATTAATATCTTCAATGGCATTAAATTTACTGCCGATTTTGGGATCACCCGTATCGATTGCTTCAGAACCCTCTATTTGCTTGAGAGTTTGAGCTTCTTGAGAATCAAACCAAATGCCATTACAATCAGCGCATCGGTCTACTTCAACATCAGCATAAACTACAGGTTCCAGGTTTCCTTGACATTTAGGACATTTCATTGAGGTCATTTTTCAACCATTCCATTCGGGATTCTTTTAAGATGGTTGTAGTTTAGCAATTTTATGGGCAACCTATAGAGTTTTATTTTTAAAAGTTAACGAAAATAAATCATAAGTAATAAGTAATAATTCGTCGGCGTGGGTTTTAGCCACAATTGTAGGGGCGGGTTTAGCCATAATTGTAGGGGCGGGTTTAGCCACAATTGTAGGGGCGGGTTTAGCCACAATTGTAGGGGCGGGTTTAGGGACTGTAGGGGCGGGTTTAGGGACTAAGGTCAGCTATTGTTGAAATAACGGAAAAACAAAACCCGCCCTCCCCACCGATAAATGAAAAACAAAACCCGCCCTCCCCACCGATAAATGAAAAACAAAACCCGCCCTCCCCACCGATAAATGAAAAACAAAACCCGCCCTGGCTTACCAATAAATGCGATAACGGGTTGAGATTAGGAAGGAACAGAGAACAGGGAACAGTTGTTAACATTTCTTAGTACAGCGGACAGAATTTATGTCCAGGTACTTATGCTTCCGTTCACTGTTACCTGATTAAGACTACCCAGCCATTTAGTTCTTGGCACACGATAGGGTTTAAATGTCAAGGGTTCTAAACCACCAAACCTAACCAAGTGAGCCAGAAAATGTAACGTTCCGGCTAGAATATCACTCCGTTGGGGTTGTACAATATTGCTTAAATTCAATTGATCTGGAGATTGCCAAACGTCCTTCATTGATGCCACAATATCTGGAGCATTGGATAAGCGCACGAATAAAAAGACAACTTGAGCCATTTTTGCTTCAACAACCGCTGGGTTTTGGAGTTTATTTCCTTGGAACGTTCCGCCAAAACGCTGTTGGATAAATGTTTTCACCTGCTGGGAATAAGTCGTCGAATTATAGTCTGCAATCCCTTGAGAAACCGATTGATAGCGACCCGAATTAATTAGAGTTCCGATAACACAAGCCGCTACATCGGCAGTATAATCAGAATCTCTGGCAAAGCGAGTTAAGGCTTCCGATAAGCTTTTGACCGCTAGGGTTTCGTATTGCGTCCGATAAACAATAATTGCTGAACCAATATCACCCGCCCACGCTGTATGATCTGCTGTCCATTGGGTCAAATCTGACCATTGAACACCAGGTTGATTAATTTGGTCAGACAGGGAGGCGAGAAAATGACCAAGGTCTGTGGTTTCTCCACTTAACAAGACATCCCTATTTAATTTTCCCTGAAATTCTCCTTGAATATAGTTTTGGTGATATCCTGTGGCGGTATTCCATAGCCCGGTTGTATAATTTTTTCGGGTATAGCCGCGCAAAATATTGGCGATTTGATATGCTGATTTATTAGAATTTTTCTGTTCAACGTTTCGGATAAATTCTAAGGCTGTTTCAAGTTGAGACATAATTTTGTCATTTGTCATAAGCTGTCACGCATTTAAATTGGGTATTAGTAGCGAGCGCTCAATACAGTGAGCAAGATGCTCACACTACGACAAGGATTTCGTCATTGTTGATATTAAGGTTTGAATGCCGAATAGCTTACTCACTTCGCGAGAAACAAGCTACATCATTTGTTCTTTGTTGATTAGAAAATCGCTTCCCCGTTGGATGTCATCAAATCGTTTATTCAAAACGGCTTGTTGTAATCGTGGGGACAACCAATCATTATACTGCGGATAAACGGGTAAGCGTGGTACGAGATGCCATCCGGCTGGTTCAATACTATTTTGTAATCGCTGAATTTGAGGATGGGGATAATCGGGATTCACCTCGTCTTTGGGTCCAATTCCGCCTAAATCACTCGCGCCTGCGGCTAAACAAGCGAGTAACCATTGGTTATCTGGGACTAAATTAGGCGGAATTTGCAGGGTGATATCGGCAGGTAAAATTTGGCGGGCTTTGCCTATGACTTGGGGTAACTGTTGCGGATCAAATGCGGGGGCTTGCCAATGTTGTTGATCACCGGGACTATGAGGTTGTAAGATCACTTCTTGGATATGACCATACTGATCATGAAGCTGCGCGATCGCATCCAAGGTTTCCCACCAATCCGCACTTGTCTCACCAATCCCCAACAATAGCCCAGTGGTAAACGGAATCTGTAATTCCCCCGCCCAAACAAGCTGTTGTAGCCGTACCTGGGGTATCTTACTGGGTGCATGACGGTGAACGGTTTCCTGGAGTTGAGGTGTAATCTGTTCCAGCATTAACCCCATTGACACATTTACCGACTTTAGCGATCGCATCTCCTCAAACTGCAACGGTCCACCATTAGTATGGGGGAGAAATCCCATTGATAGGGCAAGTTCACATAGATCATAAATTCGCTGGAACCAAGCTTGACGCCGTGGCGAATGGGGATGCACTTCACCACTCAGGATGAGAATTTCACAAATTCCTTGAGGTTGAAGCTGTTTTAAGAGATGATCAGCCTCAGTTAGAGTCAACCATGAACTTTGACCCGGATCAGCGCGAAAATTACAGTAGCTACAACGGTTAAAGCATTCGTAGGTCGGAACCAGCGTGTAAGCGGGACTATAGGTAATGATTCGAGAATCGCTAATTGCCATTGTGGATGACGTAAAACCTGATGTGAGTGCGACGTAGAGTTGAAAGCTTCATTTTACCGTTGCTCCTCATAGTCTGAAAACCTTATGCGGTTCTGATGATGGCATATCCCTCCAACAACTCTTGGATGGCATCACATTATCCGGTCCTGGGATTAATGTGGAGAATGATCAGACACCGTTCGATTTATTTACGAACCAGTCTAGTGGCGCTTCTGAAAACACTTTACTTTTCGAGATCGCTGGTTTTGCCCCTGAAAACGTGTTTGGTATTTATAAAGCAGATAACCCCAGTTTCCGAGTTCCGATCTTTATTGGAGACAATGACCTAGGAGATGCAGCCAGCGTATTCTTCTTAGCTGATAACAGCGTCGGTGTTAGCACTTTGGCATTCCCACCTGAAGTCCCACCTGTAGCTGATCCTAACTTCCAAATCTACGAAGATTTTGGCAACATGTTTGGTTATTACCTGACAAATCCACTAGGCGAAACCTTCTTCAGCGAGGATCGGCTCAACACAAATAACGCGGCTCAGGGTCTCATTTTTCAGGGCGATGATCAAACAGTACTACAGGCGTCGGGACGTCAACCAGGTGTATTTAGGGGCTGCTGAATAAGTCTTGTGGTGAGGGGGAGCTGGGGAAGCTGGGGACGCTGGGGTAGCTGGGGGAGAAAGGGTACATTTTAACTGAGCAAGGTGAAGCCATACTTATGAAGGATGCTACCCCATTTTCTTGCACTTTATCCACTGTCAATATGGCTCAAAGTATTGATAGCTAAGGGTTTCGGCTTTGTGCAGCAAGCCCTATTTAGCGACAATGAATTCATCATTGCTTTCGAGGATAAACTTGTTGGGGGTCTATAGTCTTCTTCCGCAAGATCCCCGACTTCTCCAAGAAGTCGGGGATCTATATACACCTGGTTGGTAGGGGCGGGTTTGACTACTAACATTTTTTGTCACCTAAATGTGACTAAACCCGCCCTGACGAATGACGAATGACATAAACAAATGACGATTAAATCTCAGCCATATCTTGGGAACGCTCCAACCAAATCGCTCTCAATCCCGCCGCTTTAGCCCCCTGATAATCCTCCCGCAAACTATCACCAATATGCCATGCTTGTGAAGGTTCACACTCATAGTTCTGTAAGGCGCGAGTAAAAATTTGGGGATCAGGTTTAGCCACCCCTGCTTCTGTAGAAATGGTGATTGAACTGAAAAATTCATCCAGATTCAGGGCTTTTAGCACTAAGTAAAGGCGAGAATCAAAATTTGACAAAACACCTAGCTTAATATCAACTCGCCGCCACGCCTCCAGCGCTGGGATAACGTCTGGATAAATAAACCAGGGTTCGGCTGTGGCAAAGTGGGTGTAAAGGTGGTCAAAAAAATCGGTAAAGTCGGCAAACTGTTCCAGAACACCGACTTTTTGGAACGTGCGAAGGGCAATCACGCGCCACCATTCAAATTCACATTGAGGAATCTCTTGAGAGTCTGTGTCGGGAAAAACTAAGGGATCAGTCGCAGCAAAAGCCTGGAAAAAGGCATCGTTAACCAGTTTCGGTGGTACATTCACATTAAACTGGCGAGCGATCGCACTGTAAACCTGACCGACACTTCCGCGCACCCCAAATAATGTACCGACGGCATCGAGTAAAATGACTTTGGGATTGGTCATTTGTCATTCGTTATTTGTCATTTGTCTTATTGTTCTCCCACTTGATCGGGGCGGGTTTAGTTCAATTAAGGGTTTTCTCCTCAATGTTATCGGTAAAACCCGCCCCTACATCCCTCGTGCGCTATGCCCTCTTTCCAAAGTGAAGAGTCAAAATGTTCTTACCCCTCATGTTTTAGCAGATTCAATAAAGGTTGTGCCATCCAATTTAAACCAACTTTGAGCTGATGGTCTAGGGTGGGCATACGATAAAGATAGGCAAGACGCCGCGCTAGGTGGGCGAAGACCCCATCAAGTTTTAATCCTAACCCAGTCAGTGTCGCGTTGTCTGTCCCTAATGTCATCATCTCGCCTAAATGCTGGTAGCGGAAGGGGAGTAAGGGACGCCCGGTTAGAGATGCCCAAATATTCCAAGCAGCGTAATCGGCTTGCTGGAAGGCAGATTGAGCCGTATTGGGGACTTGTTGACCGGTGATGTCTCGACAATCGGCTAGATCCCCTAAAGCATAAAGTTCGGGATGATCCACCACTTGTAGGGTTGGGGTGATCATGAGTTGACCCCGGTGGTTTTGTTTAAAGGGGAGCGATCGCACGACGGGGGCGACTGTGGTGCCAACAGTCCATAACACGATATCAACCGGAATGGTATCTACCTGTCCTTTGTAAAGTAGAGAAATAGTATCGGCGCTGATCGCCTCTACTGAGGTGTCTAGGTCAATCCATACCTTTCGCTCATTTAAAGCCTGTTGTGAGGCTTCACGGTTAAATTCGGGAGAGGTTTTCAGAATCATCTCACCCTGTTCAATTAACCGGATGCGTCCGCGTTCTCCTAACCGTTCAGCGAGTTTGCAGGCGAGTTCCACGCCACTATATCCACCACCGACAACCGCGACACGGATTTTTTCCGTATCAGATTCTTCGAGAATCCGTAACCGTTCTTCTAAACGATAAGCATCTGCGATCGCCCGAAAGGGAATGGCATGTTCAGCCACACCGGGGACGCTTTCCATCGGTGTAACTCCACCTAAGGATAAGACTAGGCGATCGTAAGCAAACTCTACGCCATCCTGCAATTGTACCCGCTGTTGCTCACTATCAATCCCCATCACCGTCGCTTGGGTGAAGCGTACCCCAGTATTTGCCAGGAGTTCTTCAAAGGGTGGGGCAATTTCCCAGGTTTGCAGTTCACCTGTCAGGAGTTCGTACAGCAGGGGCATAAATACGAAGCGATCGCTTTGATCAACGAGTATAATTTCTGGCTGCTGTGACGTTTCCCAAGGGAGTTGGCTTAAGCGCAGGGCAGTATAAAGCCCCCCAAAGCCTCCACCGAGAATACATAATCGGGTTGTTTGGTCACTCATTATTGAATGGGCGGATTATCCGTGGTAGGGGAACTTCCTTCCAGGATAGCAAGAGGCAGTGTAGAGACGTAGCATGCTACGTCTCTACACCACGTTAGATATCGCCGCGAATTTCTTCGACTACACCATCTCGTAGGAGAATTTCGACCTGCATTTTGCGAACCAGGTTATCTCCGGCTTCAACGCGGAAGAAGCTTTCGATCTGACCTTGATTGACTTCTTGGTCAAGTTCGAGCATCTGTACCTGTTGAAGTTGCTGGAGTTGCTGGTTTTTTTGCTCTAGCAGCTCACTTTTCTTTTGATTGACCTGCAATTGAATACTTTCGATTTGCTGCTTGACTTGAGGACCCGGAGGATTCACACTTTGCTTTTGAATTTCCGCGATCGCCCGTTGCCCTTGCATGTCCAACTGTTGAAGTTGAGAGTCCAGTTGGTTAATTTGTCCCTGGAGTTGTTGTTGTACCTCCTCCTTCCAGCGGGGTGTGACAATGGCTTTAATATTAACCGGTCGCTTCAAGAGTAGGTTGGATTGAGATTCTTTGGATTGAGATTCTTCTGTAGGCATATAGGTATTTCTCAGTAGGTCGTTCCTTTCTGACTTCAATACGGCAGTTTGGGCAATGGCGTGGGACTTATTGCCTCCCCCAATCCCCCACCGCAAGTTAAAAAGGTAAGGGTTAATCCGACTAACAGGATAACCCAAAGTTTAGGGGCATAATCATGTTAAGAGCCACAGGCAACTTGCCAGCAGACTCTTTCACCCTATTTCCCCGCAATAGGGGCGAACATCCCGTTAATGATATCGCGATATCGTTGAGTAACAACGAGTCGCCGGATTTTCAGTGTTTGAGTCATCATGCCATTTTCTATGGAAAAGGGTTCTAAAATCAGCGCAAATTGACCAATTCGATCATCAGGGCGATAGCCCGGTCGATTTTTGACTTCCCGGTTCAATTCTTGCCGGAATAGGTTCTGCACCTCTTTACTTTTCAGCTCAATACCCGTCCGGAACGACTCGCTGTCCTCGTTCGTATCGGAGTTGGGCAAGTTTAGGGTAACATTTTCAGCGGCTGCCCACTGTTGCAGGGCGTCTAGATTCGGCACAATTAACGCACCGAGCGATCGCTGATCTTGACCCACTAGCATAATTTGTTCGATATAGGGACTTCGCAGACAGGCATCTTCAATCGGTTGCGGCTCGATATTTTCGCCGTTGGTCAATACGATGGTATCTTTTGCCCGTCCTGTCAAGACTAAATCATGGTTGGGCGTCACCCATCCTAAATCTCCGGTATCAAACCATCCCTCGGAGTCAATGGCTTTTGCCGTTGCCTCTGGGTTTTTATAATACCCTTGCATCACTTGGGGTCCTTTGACCAAAACTAACCCCTGTTCGCCTGTGGGTAAGGGTTTCCGGGTTTCGGGATCAACAATGCGAATCTGGGTTCCGGGCATGGGAAGTCCGGAGGAACGGCGCAGATTCCGTTCCATCCGGCGAACGTTCGTCACAGGAGAGGTTTCGGTGAGTCCATACCCCACCAGAATCTCAATCCCGGCAATTTCAAAGAAGTTTTCTAAATGCATTGCCAGGGAACCCCCACCACTGATAATGGTTTTGATTTGACCCCCGGTTGCCGCCCGCACGGTTTGATAAATGAGTTTGTCGGCTAATTTATGGGCGGGTAATAGGAGTGAGGCTTGGATGCTGGCGCTAAGACGTTCTAGGGGACTAGGATTAAGCTGGTTCAAGTCTAACCCTTGAGCGATTCGCCGCGCTTTAATATAACGCTGACTGATATCCAGTAAGGTGAACACTAATTTTTGCTTGTTCGGTGGTTGCTCCCGAAACTGCTTTTGCACCCCATCATAAATCGATTCCCACAGCCGAGGAACGCCGATCATGTAGATGGGTTTAAAGGCTTTGAGATCGGCTTTGACATGGCGAATCGTGGTGTAAATTTGGGTACATCCTTGGGAGAGGAGGAAGTATTCAACGGTGCGTTCGTAGACATGCCACGTCGGTAAAATACTTAAGACGCGATCGCCCGGTTTGGGTTGGAGGACGATACCAAATGTAGTCACTTGATGCAACAGGTTACCATGGGTTAACATCACACCCTTGGGTTTCCCGGTGGTGCCGGAGGTGTACATTAAGGTGGCGAGGGTTTGACGGGTCGTCTGAATCGGTTGTAGAGTTGCGTTTGAACCCAGACTCATCACCTCAGAGAAATTAAGCACCTTGAGTTTGTCTTCAGCAGGTGGTTCTTCATCGGAGAGTAGGATCACAAACTGAATCGGCAACTCGTCAAGATGAGGTTTGAGTTTGGTCAGTGTCTTGGTATCTTCGACAACTAAAGCAATGCTACCACTGTGTTCTAAGATATACCGCAATTCTTTGGGATCAGCTTGGGCGCTACGAACCACATTTGCCGCCCCAGCTGTCATGATCCCCTGATCCGCAATCAGCCAACGGGGGCTGTTATCGGCAATTAAGGCGATACGGGGAGGAAGTTCCGAGGACTCTTGTTCCGCTTGGATCACCGGATTATCAAACAGGGTTTGTAATCCCGCCGCCAATTGTTGAATCTGGCGCACCAACTGAGTGTACGTGAAGATCACCTCGGGTTGGGTGTGAGGATCTCTGAGGGCAATAATCTGTCCAAATCGCTGCGCCGCGATCGACCAAATTTCTGGCAGAGACTGGATAGAGGAGTAGTCAACTAAGGAGTGGAGCAGGTTACGCTCCTGGGGACTCATCGACAACGACATAGAATTAGTTGGTTTTGTGTTTAACATCTATTACAATCGCTTACAATCGCTGGTTTTTTTACCATACTCTTTTGAAGTGAGGCAGAATAGGGGTTTCAGGTGGACAGAATCTCTTCTGTCTGCCATTATCGCGTCTTCCTATCCCCCATCTTTCCACCTCCTGAAAAATTGTCACAAATGATGTAGGCAAGGCGTGGGTTTCAATAGGGGAGGAATTTCCTGCTTAAAAATCGGGGGATATTACAGGAAGATTCAGGATCATCTATTGCACAAAAGGGAAAAAAAATGAAACTTTTGGTTATTGAGGACAATCAAACTTTAGCCAAAACCATTGTGGCAGGGTTAACTCAACAAAATTATGTTGTTGATCTGGCGTATGATGGCGAGACAGGATTGGACAATGCTTTAGCCTATAACTATGATTTGATTCTGCTTGATATTAATTTGCCTCATCTGGATAGTATTAGTCTTTGTCGCCGTTTAAGACAAGCGGGAAATACCAGTCCAATTGTTCTACTGAGTGCATCAGCTGCAACGCAAGATATGGTGGCGGGATTAGATGCAGGCGCTGATGATTATATTATTAAACCCTGTCCTGTTGAGGGGCTAGCGGCTCGAGTTCGGGCATTACTCAGACGTAACCGGGATGCTAGTACACCAACGTTGCAATGGGGAAACTTGGAAATCGATCCGAGTACTTGTGAAGTAACCTGTCAGGGACAACCCTTGCGTCTATCTCCCAAAGAATATGGTCTTTTATATTTGTTAATGTCCTCTCCAACCCGGATATTTAGTCAAGATTATATTATCGAAAAACTTTGGACGTTTGGAGATCTACCAAACCGGGAAACGGTTAAGGCACATGTTAAAGGATTACGACGCAAGCTCAAAAAAGCGGGTGCAAGTGACATTATTGAAACTGTGTATGGGTTCGGCTATCGTTTGAAGGATCTCTGTGAACTGCAAACGGCGTCCTCTAAGCTTAACCCCATTCTGGAAAGGTTTGTGGCAATGCGCCAGATGGAGTATTTGATCCTTAATCCCGATTTAACGATTCGCGAGATTTCTGATCAGGCTCACCAGTTTTGTGATTTTCCCGAAAAATTAACCATTGGCAAATCGGTCTGCATTAGTTTTCCAGAGTTGATTGGTTTAGACGATATATTATTGGATATTTTGGCAGGAAAAACAGAAGATTTTAGGCTCGAAGGTGTGGCGCGTTCTCATAATCCGCAGCGACCGGAGTATATTGATATTTATAGTATGAATGTTGATAATCAGTTATTTATCCTACTTGAAGATGTATCTCCGGAAATGAGCTGGAGACAAACCGTTACTCAACAAGAAAATGAAACCTATCTTTTATTGGGATTTTAATCTGAATGTCCCGTTTTATCAGACGCCCTTTATAGGTTGGACTCTGGGAACGTAGGCTCTCACCTTATCGTACTCGCCTAGGAGAACCCGAAGGGTAGAGTAACCTAACCAGCGTGGGTTAGTCTGTTGGGTTTCGCTTACGCTCAAAAGGGGTTTACTGACTTGCAATCTGCTATAAAAAATTGGTCTTGTGGGATAGAACAAGACCAATTTAAGACAGAAAAACTCCGTTTGAGATTAACGGAATATTTGTTCATTTAAGATTGATTAAGAGGGAATATCTTCCAGGGCTAAATCGAAAGTAATCTCGTGAACACCAGGAATATCTTTGATCTTTTCAACGATCTTACGAGCCGTTGCTTGGTCTTTAACCGTTCCGGTGAGTCGAACCGCACCACTCGAAACGCCAGCAACTAGGTTCTCAGAAATATCGGATTCAATTTTATCCTGAATCTGAGAATCAGTGAGTTCCTTTCCACCTCGGCTCGATTCAACATATTCAATGCCTTGATACTGACTCCCTGCTGCAGAGGTGGTCACCTTTTCATTATTGGTTTGTTGACTGCTTTGAGAGGAATCAACAGCAGCTTGCGGGGGGGCAGCGAAAGCAGGAAAAGCACTATTAAATGTAAAGATGGCAACACCCAGCAGCATCATCGCTGAGCGAAACAGGCGATTCGGCTTCACGAGAACAAGGCTGGCGATCGCCAAGGTAGCGATGATCATTAATAAATTGATCATATCCATAGTTATCATTTTCTCCGTACACTACAGCTAACATTACCGACTGCTGCGAAAACAGGCGTCATTCTACAGTCATAAATTACTTTTCTATCCAAAGATAGATACGAAATTAAGGAAACCGGGATATGGAAAACCCCTGGAGACGCGCCCTGACGTAGAGACGTTGCATGCAACGTCTCTACATCTTCAAGCAACACCTAAAGCGCCTGCACCTGCGGAAGCTAACGCGGAAACCAGCGCTGTGCCAAAGAGCCACCAAGCAGCCGTCGCAGCGGCTTTGCGAGTTTCTTCGGCTTGGCGTTGTGTTTGATGCTTGACCTGTTCTAGGCGCAGTTGGGCTTGTTGTTGAATCCGTTCTGCCCGTTGTAGCAAACGAGTGCGAACCTGCTCAATTTGACCAATCATCCGATTAGCATCGGCTTCGGAGATATCATCACGGGAACTGATAATCGCGACTAGGGTATCCCGATCAAACTGAGACAAGCGATCGCGGAGTGCATCAAACCCAGCTTCTGGGTCATCAAACAACGTCCGCACATCTTGCTTGATGCCATCATAATTCAGTTCAGGACGTTCTAAGCTATTCAGGTAGTCGCGAATGCGCTCAAAAATACCGTCAATAATCGACTGGATGCGATATTGCACCGTCCGAATTTGGGCGATCGCTTGGTCGCGCACCTTGAGGATTTGATCGGCAATCTGGTTAACATCCTCTTCTGAGATATCCTCCCGTTGGGATAACAACGCCACCAATGTCGAGCGATCAAAGTGGGACAAGCGTTCTTGTAGACTCGACATCCCAGAACCGGGTTCACTCAGCAGTAGTTGCATATCCCGCTTAATTCCTTCGGGATTCAGTTCCTCTTTACCCGTCGAACGTAAGTAATCCTCAAAAGCGGCTTGGAAATCTTGGGCGGTTTCCTGAGTGCGTAGCGCCCAGCGTCGGGGGGCTTTGGCGATACGGCGCAGGGTAGAAAACACTTGCTCAATGATCTGATTAACCTCTTGTTCACTCAGATCATCTCGTTGGGCGAGTAACTGTACCAGGGTATCGCGATCCATTGAGGCTAACCGCTTTCTGATTAAGCGGGTTCCATGCTGTGGATCATCCAGCAGTTTGGTCAAATCACGCTGAATCCCGTCTGGATTGAGTTCTGGCTTCCCGGTGTTCCGCAGATATTCAGCGATCGCGGACATGGTTTTGTCGTATTGCTCTTTTGTTGTATCTGCCATTTTTTGGGGGATACTGCGAACACGAGTCCACGTCCGTTCAACCTGATCGATAGTTTGGTTAATTTGGCTTTCACTCAGATCTTGACGCTGATTTAACAGTTGTACCAACGTATCCCGGTCAAAGCGTTCAGCGCGTTTACGCAGCAGCAGCCATCCCGCTTGAGGTTCATCTAAGAGTAATTTGAGTTCCTGTTCAATGGCTTGAGGATTCAGTTGATCTTTACCCGTGTTACTCAAAACAGACTGAACCTTCATCCACTGGGCTTCAACTTTTGCCTTCAGCGCCTCTTGGGTTTCTCTGGCTGTATCCAAAACGCGATCGCGGGCTTTTTCCATCTCAACGATTACCGCTTCCCCTTCAATCGGGGTTAAATCTTGGCGTTGTTCGACCAACCGCTCAAATAATGGACGATCAAACTGAGCCAGACGATTGCTCAGGTGTTCATAATCTGCATCTGGATCATGGAGAATCTCCCTAATATTCAGTTGAATCTTCTCAGGCGTGAGTGCTTCCTTGGGCGTGGATAGGAAATATTGCTCCATCGCGGCTAATAGTGCGATCGCCTCACCTCGTTCTCTAGCTGCGATCGCTACAGATAATACCTCTAAGCGAATAATATCCAACCAGGTCGCAATTTCTCTGATCCGTTCTTCAGTAAAAACACCCCGTTGTGCCAACAAATCAGCAAAATCTGACCGATTGAGCTGCTCTAATTCCTGTACCACACTGGCAGGGTCAGCTTCTGGATCATAGAGTACATCTCGGAATTCCCGCTCCAATGTAGGTCGATGCATCTGCCAAGAATATTTATTGAGCAGATAATTTTCCACATCGGCTCGCACCGTACTGTAGGATTCATCCTGAGTCCCACCACGGATCTGAGCGGAAACTTGACCAACCTGTTCAGTAACTTGGCTTCTTGCGTTTTTAAGCTGACCGACAATTTTCTCCATATCTAAGTCTGATATATCCACACGTCCCATCACCATGCCCATCAGACTATGTATACCTGTGGATGCAGCTTGAGCCAGAGGTCCTGGATTTTGGGCTTTGCGGCGCTTGCGTACTTCTGTGACTAAATCATCGAGCTTCTCGGTAAACTCATCACTAACGAGCTGATCCGGCGTAGCGGACTGAAGGTACTCCCTAAATTCTGCCATAGCATCTCTAGAAGAAGGCAACCGATTCACCGTTTTCTTCCAGACGGCTTCAAGTTGGTCAACAATTCGATTCACATCCCGTGGCGGTAAATCGCTGCGGCTACTTACTAAATCAATAAATGTCTGCCGATTAATATCACGCAGGCTGTCACTACCAGCAATTTCTTGTAAATTTGGGTCATTGATTAAGTCTTCTAATTCCGTCCGAATCTTTTGCAGATTCAGTTCTGGAGGTCGTATCGCCTGAATATAATCTTCTAAGTTCTCGCGAATCGTCTCCGGGTCAATTGCAGAACCCAGTTCTCGACGTACCGCCGCCGCCGTTGCTTCTGCGGTTTGCACCACCTCTTTTTGGACGGCGCTACCGCCAATTGCGGCTGTGGCGGTGCCTAAAATGGCTTGAAAACCAGAGGTAGCGGTACTAATTACTGATCCGATCAAAGAACCAACCGTTGTTGAACTGACCCAAACAAGTAACGAAAAGTACGTTGCCCAAATCACCAACCCGACAATCGCACCCAAGCCTGGATCATTTAGTAGGCTTAATTCTATGGCAAATAGACAGGCAAAAAATAGCGCCAAGGTTACGCTGATTAACGTTGCTAATCCTAATGCTGTACCAACCTTGCGAATTGTCCCCTGCACCGTCTCTGAGGATTTCTGATTTGACGATGATGAGTCTGAGCCTCCAGCAAAGGAAATTCCCAACGCCACACCCAGATTGGTTAAGAGCATCTGGAACGCAAACGCTAAAACCACACCGGCAATCAATGTGGTAAAAAATTGGGGTCCGTCAAAAATCAGCGCGGCATCTTCGACGGTATCGAGTTCTGGCTCTATCGGTATCTGTGCTACCCAAGTTACCCAACTCATGAGTCCTAGTCCCACACTCTCAACCATAATGTTCTTCCTCGTTGTTTCGGTTGTGTTAACGATGACCGGAATAGGATTACCTACTCAAAGGCAAATCCTCCTGTCTTTCTGTCAGAATCGTTGTCTAAAGGCTTAAAATCATCTCCCCAAGGGGTGAAATCCATGGGCAAATTGCAAATTTATGCCCACCGATAGAGTAATTTGCAAATTGGTTTTGAGTTTTGAGTTATCTCCCTCATCTTTCCCAGCTCCCTGACATCCAAAGGATGAGGTAGCATATTAGCGAAGCGCACGGGTATTAGGAGTCAGTCAGAAGTGGGTTTATTTGAGGATCTCAATCGCTTTCTGGAAAATCGCCTAGATGAATTTCTCCGCAACAATCCCCATTTAGAGTTACAGGCACTCGAAGAACAGTTACGGGAACAAGAAGAAGACACACTAAAGCTCATTGCTGACTTGCAACTTCAGCAAAAGCGCCTACAGGAGGAAATATTAGGAGTTGCCCAAGAGATTCAGCGTTGGCACGAACGGATGAATAAGGCTCAATCGAAAGGCAGACCTGATTTAGCCCAAGCCGCTCAACAACGAGAAGCTACGCTTTTGCATCAAGGGAATCAACTCTGGGGCAAGATGGAAGGGGTTAAACAGCGAATTGCTCAGACTAAAGCATTACAGCGTCAGATTCAAACCCGCCGCAATGAAGTTCATACCAAAGCCAGAGAAGCAGAAGCTGCCCGCACTCAAGCCCAAGCTCAATCTCAATCTCAGTGGCAGAAATCGGCTTGGAACCAGAGTTCAAACTACAACATTGGAGCAGGTGTAGACCCCTTAGAGACTCAATTTCAGCGCTGGGAGACTGATGAAGAGTTGGATCAAATGAAACGAAATATGGGGCGCTGAGGGGTTTCCCTCCCATTAGATATCGGTAACATAGATAATAGAAGTTGTAGGGGCGACCCGCCGCATTTAATTGACACCACCCAACCTTTAATTTGATCGGGTCGCCCCCAGCCCGGTATCGGTAATTATCTAACACCACGTACATTTGCAATTGGGCGAGTCGATATAGGTTAATTCTTACACAGCCTACTATGTGCAGCGACTCGCCCCTACACTCGCCCCTACACTCGCCCCTACACTCGCCCCTACAACTGAGATGATTCCGAGAATCCCGACAATCTTGATCATGGATTCCCTGATGAACGGCGAGGAATCGTAAAGGAAATCGAACGAGGCGGTTTAGGTAGTGATGTGGATGATGATGGATTAAGCACCGTCGAGTTAGATGCTGGATTGGCACTCTCCACCGAGGGAGACTGAGTTTGATGGCTTGAGAGTTGTCTGGGTTGTAGAGAAATAGACCAACCTGGCGATTTACCGTAGTTAGACGCGATCGCGAGTAACGCTCCTGCCAAAATGAATACTGGCATGGGTAGGATAAAATCGCTCATCCACTGGGACAATTCTATTAGGCTAAATACTACCACAAAGGTGGTAATTACAACTCTCATCGCTCTGACTTAAAACTAGCGCTGCCGCCATCATCATACACCATGCAAATTTTTGCGATTCGCTTAAAACCAAATGACGATTTAAAGGCAAGTTTAGGGCATTTCGTCAAACAGCACCAGATTGAAGCTGGGTTTATGATTACGGCTGTGGGTAGCCTCAAACAAGCCACCCTGCGCTTTGCAGGTCAAAATTATGCTCAAGCCTTCAAGCGGCGCTTCGAGATTGTTTCCCTCGTTGGCACTCTGTCAATCCATGGTATCCACTTACACATTGCTCTGTCGGATAAAAAAGGAAAGACAATCGGAGGGCATCTTCTAGAGGGATGTATCATCTATACGACGGCTGAAATTATTATGGGCGTCAGCGATGATTTAATCTTTTTGAGAACGATGGATGAAACGACGGGATATAAAGAGCTAGACATCAAACTTAAATAAACTTTACTGTACGACCAGCCGAAATTTGTATTCCTCAAATCCAGCCAAATCACTCTATCACAGTCGTTTAGGATCATAAACTCAAAACGGATGAGCTTCACGCTCACTCAGATAGTCACTGAAAGCCGATTGAAAAATAAAAAACTATCCTTCACCTAGAATTAGCTGAAGCGTTCGATGCGCTTCTTGTAGGGTTTGGAGTTCGGAATTAAACTTCCATAAATAGGGTTTAACTCTATTACCCCCCACAATAGCAGGTTCCCAAGCCGTCAATTGCCATCCTTGCTCAGTTGCAGTCAGGCAATAATCAATTCGGGGAGGAATAATCGAGGGGTTGGCGTTAGTAATCATCATTGCTTGCTCGTAATACCCTGTAAGTGGTCAAAAAATTTGTGATTGAGGGTAAGGAAGCGATCGCCTATAGCTTACTGGTGATGCCCTGAGTCCTATCAATCATCATGCCACCCCTTTCTGGAGATGGTAAGCCTTACCCGCAATCTTTATCGAAATATCATAATTAAATTGGAACAAAACACGAGGTTATGGGGGGTTGCCGAAGTCTCTGTGAAATTGAGCTTCATACAACCTTCACATAACTCGGTCAAGTAAATATACTTATCTTACGGATTCTCAGAAAATAGGCAAGAGGGGAGATGGGGGAGTTATCAGTTATCAGTGAGCAGTTATCAGTTATCAGGAGATGGGGGTGATGGGGAAGATGGGGGAGATATGACGAATGACAAATGACAAATGACAAATGACAAATGACAAATGACAAATCACCACTCAAACGCCTATTTGCCTACGGTCATAACTATCGCACGGAAATCAGGCAGGCGATCGCGTGTTCGATTCTGAATAAAATCTTTGACTTAGCGCCACCCGCTTTAATTGGTGCGGCGGTGGATGTGGTGGTTCAGAAAGAAGATTCTCTCATCGCCCAACTCGGCGTCACTGATATCTTCACTCAACTGTTGATTCTGGCGGGGCTGAGTCTGATCATCTGGGGATTAGAATCCCTGTTTGAATATGCCTACAGCCGACTCTGGCGCAATCTGGCACAGACGATTCAGCATGATTTGCGCTTAGATGCTTACGCCCACTTACAATCGTTAGACTTGGCTTATTTTGAGGATAGGAGTACGGGTCGGTTGATGTCGATTCTCAACGATGATATCAACCAACTGGAACGCTTTCTAGATGTTGGCGCGAATGAAATTCTCCAGGTATCTACAACCGTTGTGATTATTGGTGTCGCCTTCTTAATTCTGGCACCTGGCGTGGCTTGGATGGCGCTTCTACCCATGCCGTTTATTCTCTGGGGTTCCATCGCTTTTCAGCGCCGCCTTGCCCCCCGTTATGCTGAGGTTCGGGAAAAGGTGAGTTTACTCAATGGGCAATTGGCAAATAATTTGACCGGAATCACCACAATTAAAAGCTTTACGGCGGAAGCGTATGAAATCCAGCGCATCAGCGCCCAAAGTGAAGCCTATCGCCAAAGTAACCGTCGCGCGATCGCACTCTCGGCGGCGTTTGTGCCATTAATTCGTATCCTCATCTTATTGGGCTTTATCGGAATTCTTATCTATGGGGGGATGGAAGCCGTAGCTGGGAGATTAGCCGTCGGTACCTATAGCGTGTTAGTATTTCTCACGCAACGCTTACTGTGGCCCCTCACCCGATTAGGACAAACCCTTGATCTCTATCAACGAGCGATGGCGTCTACAACCAGGGTGATGAATTTGTTAGATACACCGATTACGATGCATTCAGGCGAGATTTCCTTACCTGTAACTCAGGTGCGGGGTGAATTAGCGTTAAAAAATATTACCTTTTCCTACCAGGGACGCCATCCTGTGATAAAAAATCTTTCCCTGCATATTCCAGCGGGAAAAACCATTGCCATTGTCGGTGCGACGGGTTCCGGGAAAAGTACCCTAGTCAAGTTATTATTGAGACTCTATGAAGTCCAAGACGGAACCATAACCCTAGATGGAATTGACCTGCGTCAGCTTCAGTTAGCTGATTTACGCCAAGCCATTGGTTTAGTTAGCCAAGATGTATTTTTGTTTCATGGCACAGTGCGGGAAAATATTACTTATGGTAGTTTTAATGTCACGCTATCTGAGGTAGAAGCCGCCGCCGAAATTGCCGAAGCCGATGAATTTATCTGCCAACTCCCCCAAAGCTACGACACAATTATCGGGGAGAGAGGACAAAAGTTATCCGGTGGACAACAGCAGCGACTAGCAATTGCCCGTGCTATCTTAAAAAATCCCCCGGTGCTGATCCTCGATGAAGCCACCTCCGCCGTGGATAATGAGACAGAAGCCGCCATTCAGCGATCGCTAGAGAAGATTACCCAAAACCGAACCACGATCGCGATCGCTCATCGCTTGTCTACAGTACGCAATGCTGATTGTATTTATGTTATGGATAAAGGTAAATTAGTTGAACAAGGCACCCATGAAGAATTACTGGCACAACAAGCTATTTATGCGATGCTTTGGCGTGTTCAGTCTGGTGTTAAATAAGTCATTAGTCATTAGTCATTAGTCATTAGTCATTAGTCATTAGTCATTAGTCATTGGGGATTGTCAACCATGATTATGTTCAGTAAACCTCAGCCGAATAAGCCAGAGAAGCAGTGGAAAGTTAAGCTAAATCAGTTTGCTAAAAAACATAGTAAGGAACTGGCGGCGCTGTCATGGGGACTCTTTCTAGAGAAGGGCGAAAGCGACGAAACGATAGGAATTGACCTGAAACCTAGACCCCATTTTGTCTATTGTCCCAAAGCAGCGCTGGAAAAACTGAATCAAAAGGTTGAGAACTATCTTCAGGAAATGATAGGTATTGTCAATGCTCACCAACCGGATAAAGAAGTTTTAATGATTGGAATTGGTAATGACCAAATTAAATTAATTCATTTTGAACCGGAATCTCCGCCTCCAGTGTGTTTTGAGGAACTGGGTAAAGATGTAGATACTTTACTCGGAGAGTTAGAACAGCGTTTGAGTGAATTTGGTATTCGTCCTTAGTTGTCATTCGTCATTTGTCTTTTGTCATTTGTCCTTTGTTGAAAACTGCTTGCACTCTGTCGGGGCGGGTTTAGGGATATCAGGGTCAAAACCAAACGTTAGCGGTAAAACCCGCCCCTACAATAGACGTTCCAATTGCTTCCCCATCTCCCTCATCTGACACACCGAGCGTGTTACCGAGCGTGTTACTGAGCGAAGCCGAAGTAAGCCGAGGTAAGCGATGCCCTGAGCTTGTCGAAGGGTCGAGGCGAGGTATTCCCCATCTCCCTTATCTCCCCCAGCCCCTCCGCCCCTCCGCTCCCCTGCATCCTCATCTCGCGATCGGTACAATAGTCAACAAACTACCATCCAACTTTGCCAACTATGACGCCTGACGTAGAAACGTTACCCCAGCAACCCGACACCAGTGAAACCGACAACCTCGACGAACTTCCCAATGATGTCGAGATGTCACTGTTTGATCACTTAGAAGAGTTGCGGCGGCGGATTTTTTATTCGCTGCTGGCTGTAGCCGTTGGTGCTATTGGCTGCTTTGTGGCGGTTAAATACATTGTCCAGTTATTGGAAATCCCGGCTCAAGGCGTTAAGTTTTTGCAATTAGCTCCCGGTGAATACTTCTTTGTATCCATAAAAGTAGCGGGTTACAGTGGTTTGCTAGTGGCGACGCCTTTCATTCTTTACCAAGTGATTCAGTTTGTCTTACCTGGGCTGACTCGCCGCGAACGACGCTTGATTGCACCTGTGGTTTTAGGATCAAGTATTCTGTTTTTCGTCGGGTTAGCATTTTCCTACATTGCTTTAATTCCCGCCGCGCTGAAATTCTTTATTAGTTACGGCGCTGATGTAGTTGAGCAAGCTTGGTCAATTGAACGGTATTTTGAATTTGTCCTGCTGCTCATGTTCAGCACGGGGATAGCTTTTCAAGTACCAATTATTCAAATTCTATTGGGAAATTTAGGTATTGTTTCATCCTCTCAAATGCTTTCTGGTTGGCGGATTGTTATTTTAGGTGCAGTGATTCTCGGTGCTGTACTAACTCCTTCCACTGATCCTCTGACTCAAAGCTTACTCGCTGGTGCTGTCATCGGTCTTTACTTCGGTGGAATTGGTATGGTTAAGCTGTCAGGCAAGTGATTGAGTTCGTAGTTTGTAGTACGGGCTTTAGCCTGTTACAATTCTGGGTTGACTACTAGCGTAACAGCGATAGTTCAGGAATTGACCAAAAGTGAGGTAAAACTTGCCAGTATTTTTACAACCTGTCTCATTGAGCATCACCAACAACAGGCAATAATACTTTAAATGTCGATCCTTTCCCTACTTGACTGGTTACCGAAATCGAACCTCCACAACGTAATAATAATTGCTGCACAATGGTCAATCCCAAACCCGCTCCCATTTCTTCCCCAGGAATGGGGCGTCCTCGATAAAAACTATCAAAAATCTTGGGAATTTCACTGGCTGCAATTCCGTTTCCTGTATCAGTAAATGCCAACTGAACATATTCCCCCTGAAGACTTCCCAGTACCCTCACTTGACCTCCGGCGGGAGTAAATTTGAGACTATTGTGCAGTAAATTAATGGCGATTTGCCGTAACCAGGTTTCTAAACAGGAAACGCTGGGTAGATCAGCCGGGATCGTATAACCGACTTGAATTCCTTTCTCTTGAGCCAATGGTTGATAGGTACTCACCACACCGGGAATAATTTCTGCCAATTCCACGACAGATTTGACTCCCGCTTGGGGTTCATCGGCTTCAACTAAATCCAACAATCCCACAATTAATGAATTTTGCCGATCGCATTCACTATTGAGAAGCTGTAGGTAACGTTGACGCTGGGCGAGTTTGAGTTGAGGCGATTCCAAGAGACTCAGCGCTGTTTTCATATTCGTTAATGGAGTTTTCAGTTCCTGCGCCACTCGCCGTAGGAGTTCGTCTTTATGGCTGAGGTGATGGGTTAATTGGGTAATGGCGCTATCCTGTCCCGATTCAGCCATTGTTCCTGACTGGAGAATTTCCGCCGTTCGTTGTAATTGTTTAACTAATACCTGGGTGATTAACGTCTTCTCATCTGTTGCTTGAACCAAGGAAAATCGGTTGTCCGCTCCAGCAAGTAGATCATCAGGCGTACTATCCGCGATCGCAATACTTCCTCTGAGCCCCTGCAACACCCGATAGATCACTCGTCGTTCAAATGTACAAATAGCCAGCCATGACTGAGACTGATGAGAAGTTTCTCCCTCAGGTAGCTGATATGCCACAATCAGAGTGGTCAATTGCTCAGACAGAACTAATAAAAACGATTCGCGTTTAAGCTGGCTTCCGGCGGCTAGCTGAATTGGGAACAGTTGAGCATCCGAGTTAACGGCTGGGTCATCCTGAATCGCGATCGCATCAGAGACTTCACCAACACAGTTACACCAATAGAGGGTTTGCGGAATACCCCTCTGTTGTCGATACCGCCACAGTTCCTCCCGCCACCCGGCGACAGATGGGGACTTCACCCAGATTGTGGCGGGGATTTTTTCTTCAATCAGGACATCAACCATAGCTCCAATCAAGGTTTTGAGTCCCACTGGACTGATTGAGAGAGACTGAGGTGTTGTCAAATTATCCAGCGCTAGCTGGTAAAGGGACAAATCCGGTGTCGGTGGTGGGTTCATTAGGGTGCGGGGTTGTGGGGGAGTTATCAGTTATCAGTTATCAGTTATCAGTTATCAGGAGATGGGGGAGATTGTGTAGGGGCGGGTTTTACTACTATCTTTTTGGTTACACCCAGATGTAACTAAACCCGCCCCGACTTCACGTAATGACAAATGAATGACCAATGACCAATGACAAATCAACTAAATCGGCGTTCTAGAGCCTCTCGCGCTTGTTCACGGTCATCGAAGTTGATTTTTTCCGTTCCTAATATTTGATAGTCTTCGTGACCTTTTCCGGCAATTAACACCCCATCACCCGGTTTGGCGTCTAAGATAGCAGTGCGAATCGCTGTGGCGCGATCGCTAATTACGATTGGCTCTACAGTCGCTGGAATCCCTTCTAAGATATCTTGAATAATCCGTTCTGGGTCTTCAGTACGAGGATTATCGGAGGTCACCACGGCGACATCGGCTAATTCTGCACCAATTTTTCCCATCTTCGGACGCTTGGTGCGATCGCGATCGCCTCCACATCCAAATACGCAAATCATTCTCCCCTGAATAAAGGGTCGGGAGGCTTTGAGCAGGTTCTCTAAACTATCTGGTGTATGGGCATAATCGACAATTACGCTAATATCCTGATCCGGTTGAAGTTGCACCCGTTCCATCCGCCCCGGTACTCCCGGAAATTGGTTTAAGGCGGTGACTACTGTTTTTAGATCTAACCCTAAATTTAACACTGCACCAACGGCAGCTAACACGTTGGACAAATTGTACTGACCCACCAGGGGAGAATTGAACGTCACTTCACCCATTGGCGTATGCAGCGTTCCTTTAACACCAATTAGTGTATAAGTCAAGTCACTCGTATACAAATCTGCCGAGGAATCTTGAACCGAGTAACTCCAAGTGCGATCGCGTCCAACTTTTTCGATTAAGCGCTTACCATACGGATCATCGGCATTAATAATTGCTTTGCCGTGGAGATAATCGGAATTAAACAATAATGCCTTTGCCGCGAAATAATCCTCCATATCGCGGTGGAAATCCAAATGGTCTTGGGTGAGATTGGTAAATACAGCGACATCAAACTCACAGCCTAACACCCGACCTTGTGCCAAGGCATGGGAACTGACTTCCATCACCCCTAACTCACAGCCTGCTGCTACGGCTGAATGTAACTGCTGTTGCAATTCTACGGGAAACGGTGTGGTGTGAACCGCCGTTTGGGAAAATCCTTGCCATCGGGCATAAAGGGTACCAAAAAGGGCAGTGGGACGCTGGGCTTGGGTGAGGAGAAATTCAATTAGATGGGTGGTAGTAGTTTTGCCATTCGTACCCGTGACACCCACTAACTGAAGCTGGCGGGTGGGGTAGTTATAGAACGCCGTCGCTGCTTGGGCGCAGGCGACTGTCATATCAGTGGCACAAATAATACAGGGCGGTTCAGCATCAGGTTTTGGCTGAGGTGGGTGTTTTTGTGCCGCTGGGGGAGAAATTAACGCCGCGACAGCACCAGAGGCGATCGCACTTTGCCAAAAGTCTCCACCATCGACACGGGTTCCGGGCATACCAATAAACAAATTGCCAGGTTGACAGGCGTGGGAATTTGTACAGATTCCTGTGATTTGGGCATCAAGTGCTGGATGATTCGGCATTTCCACCACGTTAGGAATTGCCCTTAGTAAGTCATGTAGCTTCATGTCAATCAACTCCTCACGACGAGAGGCATAGGGGGCCAAGGAGAACTTCAGATTAGCACTCCTGTTGCTTGGTATGATTACACAGACGCGATCGCTATCAGGCTAAACCGATTAAATCCCTTAAACTGCGAGGTCGAAACCAAAAGACGCTAATTTACAGTGTATTGGGACAAAAACCCCAGCTCCAACCTCAACCCGATTCGTATAACCAGTCGGCTGCTGTTCTTTCCGGCTTACAAATATTTCTGTAACATTTTCTCTAACTGCGGCACACTCAAACGGGGTGAAGGGCGAGGAAGCGGTGTTTCTTTGCCGTCTTTGTGATAACACAGCACTGGTACTTGATATTGATAAGCTTGGAACCAATCGTCCCGCTGGGTAATGTCCCGCACCTCTAGCTGAAAATCTAACGTTTGAGTCTGTTCGAGCTTTTCTTGTAACCCTTCGCACAGGTGGCAACCCGGTTTGCTGTACAAAATTAAGGTGTCATTCGTCATTGGTTATTGGTCAACAGCATCTAGAGTAATGAAGATGGAGCAGTTTTGAGTGGGAGCGGTTTGGATTAATACCCAACTCCCGGACGGCGTCCGGCTGGGTTTCGCTAACGCTAACATCCACCTGTGTCCCATCACCTTTTCCCCAATTTTAGAGCGCCCTCGGTAGGACTCGAACCCACGGCCAAAGGATTAGAAATCCCTTGCTCTATCCACCTGAGCTACGAGGGCATAGATTTATAATACAAAAATTAAACCCCTAACTGGCAAGATTCATTGTAGTGCAGGGTAGCAGAAATCTAGGATATCGTTGATGATTGTAACATTGTAACCGACATTGGTTGTTGCATGTGCGAGGTGTTTGCCCCAATATTTGAGGAAACTAAAGACTCAAGTAGCTTGAGGTCAAGGTAAACTACTATAGACCAACATAGATAATGGATCAAAACTTGTGTCAACTATCGCACTCATACCTTGGGGCATGGATGAGGTATCCAGCCGCGACAAACATATAAGTTGTCAGTTTAGGAGATTGGCTCACAAACTGGATGGGCTTCTGTGTGACTCGCCCAAGTCCCAGACAAAATAGACAAAATAGACAAGATAGATGGTTAATTAGATTACAGCTCGTCCTGTAGCACCACCCTAGCCCGGTCAGGAGTCATTTGCCAGTGTTATGTTTATTCTGAAAAGGCAGGATGTTGAAATTTCTAGCATTCAGCACCCGAAGCGAGAGCAGCAAATCCCGATTCTCAGTTATCAAGGGCAAACCTTTCGCTTGATCAGCGTGTTTCGCGCTCATCAGGAAGAAGAAGCTCGCTCCTTCTGGCGAGATTTGACAGATAATCAGGGAAAAGCTTGTGTTTTACTAGAAGAACCTGACCGCTTTAGTGTGTGGGGAAAAATTCGTCTAGAGCAATTAGGTACAGAAGGCGGTCCGGATACCAAAATTGCTCCCTATACCCAAGCCTGTCTCCTACTGCTGCAAACAGTTTACCTGGATGTTGAAGATTTACTTGGAAATAGGCAAGCGGGATTGTTTCAGAAGGATATCACGGATGTCTTCCAACAGTGGCATTTTCCCCAAGCCGATTCGCCGGAAGCCGTGAATCACTTACTGACTGTTGATCCGCTCAACACCCTACAAGTTCCACCATGGGAAGAACACCATCTGATCACCCTATTGCAGGAACTCTATCGCTTGGGGAAGGAATACTTTGGCAATGCGAATTTTGCCGAAGGAGTGGGCGATATCTTGCAGGATATGCCAGCAAATGAGCAAAGTCAGTTTATGGAGTGGCTCAAATCCTCTCCCCTAGGAAAGTTGTGGCAATAATGGAACGTCAAGGATAAATAAATGTATCATGGATGGTTGCCAAGATGGAATTTTAGGACATCAGCCGCTAAGTTTATAAATAAGTATTGCTTACGTAATTGCCATTGTTAGAGATTTCAAAATAAAGAAAGCATTATGAGCAGCTCTGTAGATAAGTCATCTGGAACTCAATCCCTACTCACAGGTCAGAATATTGTCTATCTAGGAATTGGGTGGGCAGTAGTGTCTATGCTGTTTTTTCTACTGTTTAGCGTCAAACCACCGGGAGAAGAGTATCCCTTTTGGTACTCCTTTAGCACTTATGTCCTAGAGTGTTTGCCCTTTTTGGGAGCTGCTTTACTCTGCTATAGAAATTGGCGTAGCCCTCAGATTGCCAGTGGACGCAATGTCTGGCTGGGAATTGGTTTAGGTATGCTTTTTTACTTTATCGCCAACTTGATATTTGGCGTATGGGAGTTATACTTTGGTCTTGACCCCGATGTATCCCCTGCCGATTTCTTTTACGTGATTTCTTATATCTGTATTGGTTGGGGCATGATTTTAGCCGTTCTGCCGAGGCGCTTAAATTTAGAGTGGAAGCAGTGGGTAACGGTGGGATTAATCGCTGCTTTGGGGATTGCTTTAGCGGTTTGGGTTTTATTAGCTCCTCCTGTAGCCGTAGAGTCAGAGGCTGACAATTCTGTCTTGCCAACAACTGAGTCAGCAACAGCGACAGTATCCCCCCGATTGGTGGCTTCTCTTTCACTACAGGTGGCAGTTAGCCCAACTGAAGCTGCCGCAACGACTGAAGCTGAGGTTCCTGAAACTGGCAAGTTGCCCGGTTGGGTTATTTCCCTGGATCAAGCCCTGAGTCCTTTATCAAAAACGTTGAATTTTGTATACATCGTTTTTGATGTCTTCCTACTCATCATTGCGTCAACACTTTTGTTAGCATTTTGGGGGGGGCGCTTTGCCCAATCATGGCGCATGATTGCCGCAGCAACATTTTCCCTATACATTGCGGATATGGGGTTTAAAGCTTATGGCACTCTGGCTCAGGCTCGTGGTCAGGACTATGAAAGTGGGGGTCTCCTAGATGTCTTCTTTATATTTAGTGCCTTACTTTTTGCCATAGGCGCTGCCCTGGAATATGACGTATCCAGTCGTTCTCGTCGCGGTTCACGTCGGCGAACTTAAAAATTAGCTATGAGTCCAAGAAAACTAACTGAAACCGATAAAAAAAATATTTTGAACTTGTATCGACAGCCAGAAGAGACAACCTCAACCCTGGCTGATCGTTATGGTGTCAGTAATTCAACGATTAGCCGCCTGCTCAAAAGCACGTTGTTGGAGTCGGACTATGAAGCCCTCATCCAGCAAAAGCGAGCTAATCGCACGCCAGGGTCAGGGACATCAGCGACGAAGCCAAAACCCAAGCTAGTGGAGCGGATTGAACCTAAATCGTTGTCGGTTTCTCCCTCTCCCCAACTTTCGATAGAATCGGAAGAGGAAGAATCAGAAGACGAAGAATCAGAAGACGAAGAATCAGGATTTGAGTATCCCAATCAACGTCGGCGGCGCAAACGTTCTTCTGTAACTGATCAATCTGATGCAGAATCCCAGGCAAAACAAGGTGAGTTGCCTCTGGAGTTTAATCGAACAGAAACTCCAAGGGATACAGAAGACGCAGGAGATCTGCTTGAAGACATGGATCAGGCAGAAACCAGCAACCTAAAGGATTTGTTGGATGAAGATTTAATGGATTTAGACGAGGATTTAGACAAGGATTTAGATGAAGATTTAGATGAGGATTTAGATGAGGATTTTGAGGAGGATTGGGACGAGGACGAGGACGAGGAAGATAGTGCTATTCCAAAACCTTTGACGACGACTCATGTTCCCAGGGGGGCAAATATTCAAGTCTTACCCCTGTCGGAAGCTTCTTTTCCGAAACCCTGCTATTTAGTGATAGACCGAGCAGCCGAGTTAATTGCGCGACCTCTGCGAGAATTTAGTGACTTGGGAGGTATTCCGGCTGAGGAAGTCCAGCAACAAACTTTGCCAGTTTTTGATAATCATAGGGTTGCACGACGCTTTTCTAACCGTTCCCAGCGTGTGATTAAAGTGCCTGATGGGAAAATGTTGCAGAAAACCTGTTCTTATTTACAAGCTAAAGGCATTACCCGCCTTTTGATTGATGGTCAGGTCTATTCATTGTTAACCGCATCTTTATTTGAATAGGGGCAGATTTTGTCAGTTGTCGTCATTCGTCATTTGTCATTCGTCCTTTGTAAGGAAGCAGGTAACAGGGAAGGTAGAGTTTTGAGTTAACTTCCTCATCTCCCCTATCTCCCCTATCTCCCCCATCTCCCCCATCTTCCCCAGCTCCCCCAGCTCCCCCAGCTCCCCCAGCTTCCCCTGCTTCCCCTGCTTCCCCTGCTCCTCCTTCTCCCAGAAGGTTCCATCGGTGTGGCACAATAAAAGGCGTGATTTATCGGTTATCAGGTAATCAAAGTGAGTCTGACTGCCCAAGCCCCTAAGACTGCTCGTCGCGTCGTTTTTCCGTTTACCGCCATCGTAGGTCAAGCAGAAATGAAGCTGGCTCTCCTGCTGAATGTCATTGACCCCAAAATTGGTGGAGTAATGATTATGGGCGATCGCGGTACGGGTAAGTCCACCACCATTCGGGCGTTGGCTGACTTGTTGCCGGAAATTGAAGTGGTTGCCGACGATCCCTTCAATAGCGATCCCAACGAACCCGACTGGATGAATAGTAATGGAGGAGTACAATCTGATTCAACCGTAAAGAAAAAAGTGCCGATGGTTGATCTGCCCTTGGGCGCAACCGAAGACCGAGTGTGCGGCACGATTGATATTGAAAAGGCATTAGCCGAAGGGGTGAAAGCCTTTGAACCCGGACTGTTAGCTAAAGCTAATCGCGGTATCCTCTATGTCGATGAAGTGAATCTACTTGACGATCACCTCGTTGATGTGCTACTCGACTCGGCAGCTAGTGGTTGGAATACCGTCGAACGAGAAGGCATTTCCATTCGCCATCCGGCTCGTTTTGTGTTGGTGGGTTCTGGCAACCCGGAAGAAGGAGAACTGCGTCCGCAACTCCTGGATCGTTTCGGCATGCACGCGGAAATCCGCACTGTCAAAGAGCCAACGCTGCGGGTAAAAATTGTGGAGGAACGCGCCGCGTTTGACAAAAATCCCTTGGATTACATCAAAGAACACCAAGAAGTCCAAGAGACATTGCAGCAGCAAATCGTCACCGCCCAGGCGCAACTACCCCAAGTTGAAATGGACTATGACATGCGGGTGAATATTTCTGAGGTTTGCTCAGAATTGGATGTCGATGGATTGCGAGGGGATATTGTCACTAACCGTGCTGCCAAAGCCCTGGCTGCTTTTGAAGGGCGCACGGAAGTCACAGTCGATGATATTCGTCGGGTGATTACGTTATGCTTGCGTCACCGCTTGCGGAAAGACCCCTTGGAGTCGATTGACTCAGGCTATAAGGTGCAAAAAGCCTTCTGTCGTGTATTTGGGTTGGAGGCAGAATCAGAAGCAGATTCAGCCATGGCAGCGAGTGCTTCTCGTTAAGGTGGGTTGGGGGTGTATTCCCCCACTCCGGGGACAGCTTCACTCTGATCCCTTCACCCTTTCTCTATCCCCCCTTGCACTGCTTTGAATTCCCTTTTTTCCTTATAGATCCCCCTCTTCCCTTCAGATCCCCCTTCCGTCCCCCTTCAAAAGGGGGAGACCACTGGAACATTGCTTCCCCAACTCCCCTTAACCAATATGAAAGAACCACTGATTGAACTAAAGGGAGTCTCCAAGTCCTTTGGGGGTAACGTCATCCTGGATAATGTTGATCTGACGATTTATCAGGGTGAAGCCTTAGGTATCATTGGACCCTCTGGGACGGGTAAGTCTACGATTCTACGCATGATGGCGGGTTTAATGCCCCTGGATGGGGGTGAAATCTATGTGCAAGGACAAAAGCGTTCGGGTTTAATTGAAGATGCCAAAGACCCAATTGGCATCGGTATGGTATTCCAACAATCGGCTCTGTTTGACTCCCTCAGTATCCGTGAAAATGTGGGGTTTTTCCTCTACCAGCATTCTAAACTGTCTGATGATCGCATTCGGGAATTAGTAGATGAGAAGCTAGAGATGGTGGGGTTACCCGGAATTGCCGATCAGTATCCGGCTGAACTTTCAGGCGGGATGCGTCGGCGAGTGAGTTTTGCCCGGGCGATTATGACGAACCCCGATCATCCCCAAGATAACCCGGAAATTTTACTTTATGACGAACCCACGGCTGGACTTGATCCGATCGCTTCTACTGTAATTGAGGATTTAGTCCGTCAACTTCAATGTGTTGAAGGCGGATGTAAGACTTATGTAATGGTCACTCACCAAGATAGTACAATTCGCCGTACCGCTGACCGAGTTGTGTTTCTCTACAAAGGCAAGGTACAGTGGCAAGGTTCTATCGGCGAGATTGATACAACCGATAATCCTCTGGTGCGACAATTTTTCAGTGCCAGTACCAGCGGACCAATTCAGGTGGTTGGTTAGGATAGGAGCAAGGGCTTCATCGGTCATTTGCCATTGTCATCTATCCAGGCAAATGCCCGTCAATTTACCACATAAGGGTACAGTGAGGAGAAACCATGCGATCGCGAACCATTCGAGAAGGCTCCGTTGGCTTATTAATTCTAGTTGGATTAGCCGTGCTTGCTGGCTTGGCGATTTGGATTCGGGGTTGGAAGTTTGGCGATCGCAGTTACAGCTTTGTGGTCAACTTTCCTAACGTCGCCGGGATGAAAGAAGGAGCCACCGTGCGCTACCGGGGGGTTGATGTGGGCAACATTACTGATATTCAAGCCACAACCAACGGCGTTGATGTCACCATCGAAATTGCATCAGAAGACTTAGTGATCCCAGAAGATGTTGCCATTGAAGCCAATCAATCGGGTTTAATTGGTGAAACCTCGGTAGATATTAATCCACTCCGGGAATTGTCCTCTGATATCCAGTCGATGGAACCTCGGAGTTCTGAATGTAATTCGGATGTGATTATTTGTAGTGGTGAGCAGATTCAGGGTGAGATTGGGGTTAGCTTTATTGAACTTCTCCGCAATACTGAGCGCTTAACCACCATCTATACCGATCCGCAATTTTTTAATAACATCAACACTCTTGCCCAAAATGCCTCCCTCGCCGCCAGTGGTATCGCTCAACTTGCGGGTGAATTATCCTTATTATCGCGTTCCGTGCGTCAAGAAGTCAGCGGATTTTCTCAGGCGTCTGATGCGATTACCACAGCGGCTACCCAGACAACTCAACGCATTGGCGATACAGCGGATCAATTTAGTCAGACAGCCGTTCAACTCAATCGATTAATTGCCTCAACTAATGATTTAGTCACCAGAAATCGAGCAGTTTTAGTCGGAACGTTAACCAGTGTGGGTCAAACCAGCGAACAGTTGGGCGTTCTGTTAAGCGATTTGAGACCAACCCTAGAAAATGTCAACACGACGATTGATTTAGTGAATACTCAAGTTGATCAAGCGGATGTCAGCACCATCATTGAAAACGTCGAAACCGCCTCCGAAAACTTAGTTGCCCTCTCCGCTAATGCGGCTGAGTTATCTGCTGACTTACGCGATATATCCAATTCCCTGGACAGTCCCAGCACGGCTATCGTCTTGCAACAGCTATTAGATTCAGCACGGGTAACCTTTGAAAATACGCAAAAGATTACATCGGATTTGGAAGATTTAACGGGTGATCCGGCGTTCCGTCAAAATCTCAAAGAGTTAGTCAATGGACTTAGTGAACTTCTTTCTTCCACGGAACAATTGGAACAGCAAATTGAGGTAGCACAAGTCGTAGAAGCCGCCAGTGCTGAAATTACAACGGCGGCGGTTCAGGTAGTGGATCAATCCCGTGAGCTTAATCCAAAATCCATTGAGGAGGAGTTGGCTCAGTCTAAACATAAACTGAATCACCATCACCATATCCTGGAAAAATTGCCGCCAACTCCTAAAAAGTCAGTGGCGGATAATGATAGCCAGTAGGGTGAGGATAACCCAGTGTAATCCAGGATATTTAACAGCTTTAGTTAGTACGCTAAATCATTTGAGACAATAGGTTAGTTAACTACAATCCTAAACAATGTTTACCTTCGGCTGAAGACTTACCTGATTCTGATGATACACCAGTGGACAACGAATTACAAAATTTAGTGATTAGGGCGGGTTTCGTTGTTGAATTTGAGGTGGGTTAGTTCATTTAATTCCTAAACCCGCCCCTACACCTTTTGGGTGCGATCGCGCGTTTAAATCAGATAGGTTTTCTTGTCCGGTTTACGGTTAATCTATCAATTGAATATTGAGAAAAAAATCTAACGTAGGGGCGGGTTTAGGGACAAACTCAACAAGACCAACCCATAACCTTTCTACAAAACCCGCCCTGTCCCCACCTCTCGCAAAAACGCTCTCTATCATTCCCATGTTACCCGGATATCTTCCGGTAGCGATCGCGGTTTAAAATCAGGTGGGTTTTGTTATTGGGTTTGAGGTTAACCGAAAAATTTAGGTTGTGATTAGGGCGGGTTTCGTTGTTGAATTTGAGGTGGGTTAGTTCATTTAATCCCTAAACCCGCCCCTACAGCTTTTGGGTGCGATCGCGCTTTTCAATCATCTAGATTTTCTTGTCCGGTTTCCGGTTAACCTATCAATTGGATATTGGCGCAAAAAATCTAACATAGGGGCGGGTTTAGGGACAAATTTAACAAGACCAACCAATAACTTTTCTACAAAACCCGCCCTGTCCCAACCTCTCGCCCAAACCCTCTCTATCCTACCCATGTTACCCCGAAAGCCCCTACACCTTTTGGGTGCGATCGCGCTTTGAAATCATCTAGGTTTTCTTGTCCGGTTTCCGGTTAACCTATCAATCGGATATTGAGATAAAAATCTGACGTAGGGGCGGGTTTAGGGACAAATTCAACCGACCAACCCATAACTTTTCTACAAAACCCGCCCTGTCCCAACCTCTCGCCCAAACCCTCTCTATCCTACCCATTTTACCCGGATATCTTCCGGTAGCGATCGCGGTTTAAAATCAGGTGGGTTTTGTTATTGGGTTTGAGGTTAACCGAAAAATTTAGGTTGTGATTAGGGCGGGTTTCGTTGTTGAATTTGAGGTGGGTTAGTTCATTTAATTCCTAAACCCGCCCCTACACCTTTTGGGTGCGATCGCGCGTTTAAATCAGATAGGTTTTCTTGTCCGGTTTACGGTTAATCTATCAAT
>NZ_JAVJQP010000073.1:0-15964 GCF_040218875.1 Coleofasciculus sp. D1-CHI-01 | reverse complement strand
GTCTTATGTCTTATGTCTTATGTCTTATGTCTTATGTCTTATGTCTTATGTCTTATGTCTTATGTCTTATGTCTTATGTCTTATGTCTTATGTCTTATGTCTTATGTCTTATGTAGGGGCGGGTTTAGACACTAAACTTGCTTATCATTAATAACTGAACAACAAAACCCGCCCTACCTCACTAACCGCCCCATAAATCGTGGAAATAGGGATTTGTTTTGCCTGATTAAATTTCTGTGCGGCAACCATTTCAGCAATACATTGCCCAAATCCCGTTCTCAAATCCGCTTTTTTTGCTTCAATAATAATCACGACTGGCGCTTCTATTTCCAGAATTTCCTCAGAACGACTCAAGAGAAAATCACACCGTCCATTAAGTCCAAGTGATTCATCAACGGTGAAATCCTCCCCGGAAAATAAGCTGACCCGTCGTTGCAGGATGCGCCGAACTTCCAGCAAAACTGGGTAAATAATGCCTTCAGAACGCGCTTTTTCACTAGCTGATGCCGCTAAAAGTAAACTTTCTTCTAAAAAAGATATCAAGGTTGGGGACGGTTGAATTGGCTCAATATCTGGCAAAAAGTGAATCCCTTCGGCTGTGGTTAAATTAAACGCTTCTTTGACTTTACCAATAGTAGTAAATTGACTGTAGGGCATAGCTGAATCGTTATAAGGACAGGTTTTGTTGTTCCGTTAATGGTGGTGAGGGCGGGTTTTGTTGTTCCGTTAATGATGGTGAGGGCGGGTTTTGTTGTTCCGTTAATGATGGTGAGGGCAGGTTTTGTTGTTCCGTTAATGATGGTGAGGGCGGGTTTTGTTGTTCCGTTAATGGTGAGGAGGGCGGGTTTTGTTGTTTCGTTAGTGGTGGGGAGGGCGGGTTTTGTTGTTTCGTTAGTGGTGGATATCTGAATTGATTCCCTAAACCCGCCCCTACGATTGTCCCTAAACCCGCCCCTACGATTGTCCCTAAACCCGCCCCTACGATTGTCCCTAAACCCGCCCCTACGAATGACGAATGACAAATGACGAATGACGAATGACGAATGACGAATAACTAACGCCGTCTTCTTCCCATCGAACGGCGACGGCTGCCAAAACTGCTACCAAAACGACTGGAACGATTCATCCGTGTCGAACTGGATTTATTAGAACGACGCAAATTACTAGATCCGAAACCTGAACCTGTCGCCCGATTACCTTTTTGGCGATTTTTGCGAGCCGTTGGTGATGTATTCGATGAGCGTCTTAATTGACCTGTACTGCGAAACGTTTGACGGTTTTTTACCGCAGGTGGGGGTTGATTATGACGGGCTTGATATCGGTCTACTGCTTGCGAGTAAGTGCTTCCATATCCACCATATCCGGTCATAATTCCACCGGGTTGATACATAGGCGGTACATAATAGCTGGGTCGAAATAATAAACTCCCCAACGCTTGACCCGCCATAGCGCCTGCAAATGGTGTCCAGAAATTGGATTCCCGCCGCACGATTACCGTTTCTGGTTGACCCGTTTGCGGATTCGTTTGGGTTTCGGTAACGTTATGCACATATTCAATCCGAAAGTCTTCACTTAAGTGCATATCGGCTTGACCATTTTCGATCTGCAAATAAGTCTTTTCACCCGCTGCTATTTCCTCATCAGTTAGACGGGCTAATCGCAAATCTGGACTACGCAAGACAGGGGGTGTACCGGGTGGTGTATTCAGCAACATCAGGTTATATTCACCACTAACATCATCGTAGGTGGCTTGTTGAACGGGGTATTTCCCCTCACTGAACTGCTGGGCATTTGAGGTAACATTGACCGTCTGATTTGGGCTTTGGGCGACGGAAGGCGAACCACAGGCTAGGGTGGTTAGACACAATGCCAAAGACATGAAAAGGATAAGAAATTTTCGCAGCATATCAGAACATTATTGAATTGAACGATTCATTGGTAACTGTGAACAGATTAATCTGAAATAATCGTATCATTGGTGGTATTATTTCGGATTGCTGGAACTACCCCAGTTGATTCAATAGTCGGGAAACGTGATTGATTGAGGATGAAGCTCATCCCATGTCCTGATAAAATAGCACAATGCAACAGATTACAGGGACAACGAAACTCTTGGGCGTAATTGGTCATCCGGTGGAGCATTCTCTATCACCAATTATGCACAATCGCGCGATCGCACAGTTGGGTGTGGATTATGTCTATCTCCCTCTCCCCGTCAAACCAGAGGATTTAAATGTCGCTGTGGCGGGGTTTGCGGCGATAGGATTGCAAGGCTTTAATATCACGATTCCCCATAAGCAAGCCATTATCCCCCTGTTATCCGAGGTATCCGATATCGCCCAACTGGTGGGTGCGGTGAACACGGTTTGGCGTACTGATACAGGCTGGAGTGGGACAAATACTGATGTCTTAGGATTTATCGCACCCTTGAACCAATATCGGCGAGATTGGCATCAAACGAAGGCGGTAGTATTAGGCTACGGTGGTGCAGCACGCGCCGTTGTCGTGGGTTGTATGCAGTTAGGGTGTCCTGAGATTTGGGTTGTCGGTCGCAATCCCTATAAACTAAGTCAGTTTCAGCAAAGTTGGGCAAATACTCCCCTATCTGCGATTCTCCAAGCGTATCCCTGGGAGGAAATGCCACAATTACTACAACAAGCCGATTTACTGGTGAATACAACCCCTGTAGGAATGCATCCTTATGTGGATCAATCCCCTGTAGATGAAGAAATAATGCAAGGATTACCCAAAAGCGCGATCGCCTATGATTTAATTTACACCCCCAATCCCACAAAATTTCTGCAACAAGCCAAACAACAAGGCGCGATTCCCATTGACGGCTTAGAAATGTTAGTCCAACAAGGTGCAGCCGCTTTAGAGATTTGGTTAAAACAAACACCACCTGTTGAGATCATGCGAGAATCCCTGGAACAAAAATTAGGCTTGTAGGCTCGTAGTTGCGCTGTCTTCGCCTCAAGTGTTCGCATCGTTTACGACAAACAGCTAAAGATGACCTCTCCCCCAACCCCTCTCCTGCAAGGAGAGGGGAGCAATTTGAATCAATCCGTCCTGAATATAGATGCCTAGAATAGGAGTCAATATTGATAATCTTTGCCGGACTTTTAATTGACCTGATCATACTGCAAATATTCCAGCATCAATAAACGCAAGTAATCCAACATTCTAATATAACCCTTCATTTGCTCATACTTCCCATTACTGCCAAAGTAAAACTGGACAATAACAGGTATCCTAAAAACTCGCATTTCTCGCAATTGATCAATTGCCTGGGTTTCATTTATAATCCACCCTTGCGCCTGAATTTGATTGGCATAGCCCCGGAGAGTGACCGTTAACAGTTCAAGTTCCTCTAACATAGAAAACTCTTCATTAGATGGATAGAAATTAGCTACAATTTCTTTTCGCTCTCTTTGAGTATTCTGATCAGCTAATTTTATCTCATCTAGCAAACGCACAATATGAGTTTTAGTTGCTTCTCTTTCATTTAAGACTGCTTCACTCATCGTTAACTCCATAGGTGACAATTTTTTCAGTACCAAATTGGTCAGGTCTAACAATCAGAAATTCATTTCCTTTGCGATATACGGCTGAAGCATCCCAACGATATCCTGTTTTCGGAATCCTAATGGCTCCTTTCTTATTAAAATTATGGGCTTTTCCGAGATATTTCAACGGTTCAATATCTTTTCTAGCCGCGTGGTCTAAGATACTCTGAGCTACACTGATATAGGTAGAAGCATCCCACTCATTCAAATACTGTTGAATCTCTGCCGCTTCGACTTCAGTATATCCTGCGAGGAGATTTTCCAAAAATGGATCGGAGATAGACTCATCTTCTGGCATTATTTATCACTCATATCTGTGCTACTGTCTCCGACTCAAGTAAGGGTCTTGCTGCAAATCATTATATTGTGAATGCCTTGGAAGAGCGATCGCACTTGGGCTAAAAGAAATCCCCCAACGTACTGATAGGATGCCAGTCCATTACCAACATCTTGCCATTGAAGCATTTGATCAGGGGCTAATTACTGAAGGGCGCTTCGCCGATTTTCTCCATGTTGATCGCCTCGAAGCCCGTCGCCTTGCCGAAGTATTGCGAGAGTATTCCAGTGGAATGGTGGAGGAAGTTGTAGTGTGAGCATCTTGCTCGCTACCCATTCCCAATTTAAATGCCAAACAGTTTACTACCCTAACTTGACATTAATGGACAAGATTAGATAGTGTCTAAGAGTACCGAATTTGCAGCAGTAGTCTATCTGCTTTAACTGGAGAAATGAGTCGGTGAATGCAGGAAGGGTCTTGCACAAAACCAAATCCACTTTCTCCTTCAATGATCAGTTGATTGTCTTGCCCGTAATAATTAAGCACCGCCTTGTCCGACTGACGACCCGTAGAAAAGGTCATGTAAAGCGGCTTTTTCTGATGAGAGCCTTTGAACATAACATGAGCGCCCGAATCCGCCTTCACATCGGTGATATAAAAATAGGCGGTCATAAAGTTGTACCCAGCGATATCATAGTGAAAATTTGTGGGTGGATAACTCTGTCTAATTTCTGACTCTCCCAGATCTGAAACTAAACTCCAAGTCAGATGCTGAGTAATTTGGTTGGGCCAATACCCCAGATAGTTCTTAACGATTTGCAACAGCAGAGGATCTTGGGTAATTTTTTGAATGGCTTCACAATTCATTACATCACGCACCAAGCCACGCAGCACTGGATGCTCACCTCGCTTTCGACTATTTCTAATTACTTCTTCGATGAAAAATTCGTCGTCAGACTCAGGTTCAATACAAGGTGTTTGAATGGCATATTGATAGATTTCTTTGACCATTGACGGCGATAAATGCAGACCAAATCCTACTCCTTCATGACACAGTTGTTGGACAGATCTATCTAGGGAAACACCGTCAAACATTGAATCGGAAGCAATCTTCAGGCGTTTTTTATAGAAATCGGGATTTAGGCGCTGTCGCCTAGCTTGGAGAAGACTATATATTCTCCGACAGATGAGGAAACGACCAAACCGCTGCGTAAAGTCTCCTTGGGTTAACCGCTTTATCGGGTTTGAGGCTGAACTTAAGCGTCCCTTTGAACGTTCTAATGTGGCATTTTTCATGATAATTCTTAAGACACTTGGCTACATCTACTACTCTCATCGTTACTTTTGGGGATCAGGAGTGTCACACCCAGTTTGAGATCAGTAATTTACGCCGCGAAACTGATCCGTTATTTCTTATAAGGAGAATTGTACAGGCGATATCCAAGAGAGTAGTGGGCAATAGCCCTGAAACCAGCCAAGAACTCAAGTTCTTGGCTTATAGCTCAAGTCCATTTTAATGGACTAATACCAAATTCGGGGAACGTTAACCCCCTTATAACCTAGTCCGCGCAGGCGGACTTTGTTTGTGTAGTAGCGATTTTAATCGCCTCCTTCTAATACTCTCTAATACCAAATTCGGGGAACGTTAACCCCCTTATAACCTAGTCCGCGCAGGCGGACGCAAGCTTGTGTAGCAGCGATTTCAATCGCCTTCTCTCTAATACTCTCTAATACCAAATTCGGGGAATGCTATCCCCCTTATAACCTAGTCCGCGCAGGCGGACGCAAGTTTGTGTAGCAGCGATTTCAATCGCCTCCTCTCAAGTTCTTGGTTGAAACAGATGTGCTCTAAACAGAATACTTTTGCGAAAACGATGAAACCTGGGCTTCCAACTCATCGCACGCTTCACGCACCAACCGCAACCCTTCTTCCTTTTCTAGTTTAGCGCCTGCGGGAACAAACTCTTGCAAAATTTCCGCCTCTGTTGTTTCATATTCGCCCCAATCTGACTTCAATTTTTCAAAGTAATTAATTCCCTCACTACCATCTTGAATCGCAAACTCTAAAATAGAATCCAGGTAAGCTGTAACCTTAGAACTCTTCACTCCCTCCGTCACAGCCGCAAATAATAATTCACCATTGAGATAGTCAAACTCTGGCACAACTAGCCAATCACCGCGTAACTCAAAGGTCTGAGCGCCTTGAGCTGGTCTAACCGTTATTCCTTCCTGTCTAACTCGCCTAGCTGCATTGTAAGCTAATCTCATAATTGTGAAAATTACGTCTGGATAATTACTATCAATTCCCCGTAATTCCACTGTTCCTAATGCATTAAGTCGCACCGGATTCCAACCCGATTTTAGTAAATTTCCGCCGCCTTCAGTAAATAAATCCCGCTCAACTCCAGCCTGATCCATCGCGGCTAACCATGCATAATAGCGTTCAAATTGCAACTCCACTAAACGTTCCACAGAATCAGCATAAGGCATTAAGCCACCGACAGATTGTAAGTGAGTATAAACGCCTTCCCAGCCAAATCGATCACTACCGCGATAACGGACAATATGATAGGCAAGTCCTGTGGCTTCTCCTTCATAAAAGGGACAGGCGCGTCCCAAGGCGATGAGGGCGGAATCTAAGGCTGTGGCTAAATTGTAAATATTAATCAATTCCTCGCGTTCGGCGGCGCTGCTGTTGTAAGAAACGCCGACGCGGGAATCAATTACTCCTGGCGGTACTTCTAAATGGATATGAGTACCTGTACATTTACCCGCATTCAAAAATCGGTCATAGCCAACGGTGCGAACCTGGACATGATAGCTTAATTTATCCCGAATGACGGGAATTAAATGTAAGGGATAGCTAGATAGGGGATAAAGCCGCAAATGCATCTTTTTCCCTACCTCTAATCCGAGTTGTAAGTTTTTTAGATAGGCTGTGGCTAATTCGGTGGGAGTATGGGCAGGAGGGGTATTAATTTCGATCATTCCCTTCACCCATTCCGGCATAAAGTAATCGGGATTTAAACCAATGGCTTCGGCTTCTTGGCGACAATTTTGTAAAAATTCATCGGCATGATTGGAAAATTTTCCTGTTTCGTCTACGAGGAAAAATTCTTGTTCTAAACCGATGCGACGTTTACCTAGTTTCATAGTGTTAACGGTTGCTTAGTATTATAGCGGTTTCCAGTTAGATCCCCGACTTCTTTAAAAAGTCAGGGATCTTGGGTATCGGCATAGAGGTTATCATCAATAACTGCCGCGAAATCCCCTAAACCCGCCCCTACTTTCCTCACAATCAAACCTCCACTACAGCTTGCTGATACACCTGTTGTGTTACTTTAACTAATCGTTGCATCGCCGTTTCTAATTCGCGATCGCTGGCGGTTAGACTAATCCGAATGCACTGATGCTGGTGTTCCCAGGTGTCCCGTAATCCAGGGAAGAAGGTGTTTCCCGGAACCACGATTACTCCCACCTGCTTTAACTGTTGATACAAGTCCCCATCGGTTATCGGTAAATCCTTGAACCACAACCAGGCAAAAATAGCGCCTTCACCCCGATGTAAAAACCACGGTAAATCTTGGGGCATAAATTGGTTCAGCGCTGTTTGTAATACGGTAAACTTGTGCTGATAATAGGGACGAATCACATTAACGGAAATCTCAGCCAATGCGCCAGAATTAATCGCCCGTGCAGCAATGGCTTGTCCGTAGCGGGAGGAATGGATGCACAGATTCGTCTGGAAAGATTCTAAGATGCCAATCATATCCGGATCACCAATAGCGACGCCAATCCGTTCTCCAGGTAGTCCGGCTTTGGATAAACTCAGGCAGTGGACTATATTATCACCAAAAATTGGCGTCATTTCGGTAAAGTTTAATGCCGGAAATGGGGGTGCATAGGCGGAGTCAATGAATACTGGCACATTATTAGGTGCGGCGAGTTCGGCAATTTTTCGCACCTCGTTATCGGTGAGAACGTTCCCGGTGGGATTACAGGGACGAGAAAATATGACACATCCTGTATCTTGGGTAATTTTTAATTGACTGAAGTCGGGACGATATTTATAGCGATGCGCCGCTTCGTCAATCTCTAGGCTGGGTTTATAGGCGATTAGTGCTTCTGGGGTTAAGCTGACGCCACCGTACCCGGTATAATCGGGACTCAGGGGGAGAACGATTTGTTTTAACTCCCCGGCTTGGGTATAGCCGCCAAAGGCATTTGCGCCGTAGAAGTAAATGGATTGAGAACCGGGAGTAATTAAGATATTCCGTTCAGTTAGTCTCAAGCCATAACGCTGATTGAAATCTTGTGCGATCGCGTCAATCAAGGGCTGGTATCCTTGAGATGACCCATAACGGCAAACCACTTCTCCGTAGTCGGGACTAGCCAAGAGTTGGGCGGTACAATCTCGCCACAGTTGTTCAACCTCTGGCAAAATCACCGGATTTCCCGCACTAAGGTTAATGAACTCCTGTCCCTGACCTAATCGTAACGTTTCAATAATATCCTTCATAATAGCCCGGACGCCCGTCAGGTTGGACATCTGAGTACCGAATTGAGTGAGAGACGGTTCCATCATGCGCGATCGCTCTTATCACAGCGGTTAACTTGCTTTACCCCAAATTGAGTCAAATTTGCTGATTCGCTGGGGACTTTACTTATTTAACCGCAAATTATACCGCTTGGCTTTTTCCGTCGTTCCACTCGTGCCAGGATTTGCCTGGGGTTGATTGGAGTACGAAGCAGCACGAGAGTGCGATCGCGCTCCTTGTTGACCCAATAGAAGCCTAGACCTTCCATCCTACAAGGGATGGAACAGCCGGGGACGTGGACAGTAGAATGTATCTGTCTAGCTTGCCCTTAAAACAGATTTATGAAGGGTTTATGAAGTTCAGACTTCTATTATGAAGAGTCTGTGAAAATAGCAATTTTCCATTGACAAAATTTTAATAAATTATCTATTATCTATGTATAAATTTTATTTGCTCAGGAAAAAATATGAAACTTAATCTATCTACATTAGCTAAGACAACTCTCTCAGGTGTAGCTATCACAGCTACGCTGGGATGTTTAGCTTCTTCGGCAGATGCACTAACGTTGGCTAGTTCTTCTGGCAGTTGGAGTAATGTGGTTTTGGATAATAGAATTACAGTGAATCCTCCAGGTAGTAATACTGTTGAATTTCTTACTGTAGGCAATGAAAGCCAAGTGCGCTGGGGGAATCCACTATTATTTGGTGACAAGAGTGGTCTGGGATTTACTGGAGTCACTAGCCAAAGCTTTGATGTTGATGAAACGTTTGAAATTGGAACACTGCGTCACTTTAATCAATCAGTCACTCAGCCATTTGCAACAAAAGCAGACTTAGGAATTAACTTAAATTTTAGTACCCCATCAGTCAGCCAAACATTTAATTTTACCTTTAATATCAATGAGACTATTAATCAACCCCCACCAGCTTGTCCCGTTGGAAATCCTCCCTGCGCCGACATTGTAACGTTACCAAATGCTTTCCCCTCAGAAACCTTTAACATTGACGGAGTTAACTATACCCTTGAGTTACTTGGGTTCCTTGATTCTACAACTGGAGAGCCTGTTGAACAATTTGTTTCCCCAGAAAATGGAATACCAAATTCAGCCACTCTAGTTGCTAAGATTACAACTCCTCCCCCTTCTGAGAAAGTACCTGAACCGACGGCTATGGTTGGTCTAGGTCTTTTGGGTCTCTATATCATGGGGCGTCGTAATCAAAAGCAAAAACTACAATAACCTATTGATAAGTACTTATATGGAATTATTTACAGGTTTTTCACTAAGTCTTCCGTAAAATCTCCTGTGTAATTAATTGTGTTTAAGTACTGACGGATATTGGTTAAGAGACAATCCCTATCATCTGAGGTGGGGATTGTTAACTTTGTGGTTACTTATGAATCTCAAACCGATATCATGAAGAGTATTGAAGTTTTAATCCGCCTAAGACATTTATAAAAAAACATGATATTATATTCTAAATACAGCAGATTTGGTGGTTGATGAGGTACAGTCTTCTAAGTAAGATCCCCGACTTCTTGAAGAAGTCGGGGATCTGTCTGTGTACCTCACCTTTGTTATAGCAACCGCCATAGCGGTTAGGACACATCATTTAGTTCCAGACGTTCCGCCGGAACGTCCTAATCGATGTGTCTACTGCTATACCTTCATTCAGGCAGATACCATGAAACGTAAGACTTGATCAAGTCACCTTCGCCTTGGCGTACTATAGGTAAGGTGAACGCATAGACTGGGAGAACAACCACGGCTTACACACGTCCCCTCGCTCGACTGATCGAGCAACTACAACGCTTACCTGGAGTGGGTCCTAAGACTGCTCAACGATTGGCATTACATATTATTAAGCGCTCAGAGGATGAAGTCAAAGCCTTGGCGCAGGCTTTAATTGAGGCGAAAAAGCAGGTGGGCTTGTGTCAGGTTTGCTTTCACCTGTCGGCTGAATCGGTTTGTGATATCTGTCGTAACCCGAATCGCGATAAAACAACGCTTTGTGTGGTGGCGGATTCCCGTGATGTGATTGCGTTGGAGAAAACACGGGAGTATCGGGGAAATTATCATGTTCTCGGTGGTGTGATTTCTCCCATGGATGGAATTGGACCCGAACAATTACATGTTGAACAACTGGTGCGCCGCGTTAGCCAGCAGAAGATTCAAGAGGTAATTTTAGCGATCGGTCCGAGTGTGGAAGGGGAGACGACGACGCTGTATGTTGGTCAACTTTTGAAACCGTTTACTAGGGTGACTCGCATTGCTTTTGGTTTACCGATGGGTGGGGATTTGGAATATGCAGATGAGGTAACATTAGCACGGGCGTTGGAAGGGCGGCGGGAGTTGGATTAATTATTTGTCTTATGTCATTGGTCATACTCGCTACCCTTGAGAAGCAAGCTACGTCATTTGTGATAATTGAACGGTGAGGTTGGGGCGGGTTTAGTTATATCAGGGTGAAAACGACACGTTAGTGGTAAAACCCGCCCCTACAAAAGATGTTTTATCGGAACGTCTCTGCTTCCCCAGCTCCCTCTGCTTCCCCAGCTTCCCCCCTGCCTTCTGCCCTTTGCCTGCCAAAATCATTCATCGAGTCACTTCGATATAAATATGCTCTAAGCGTACAGGTTGACGAGTGATTGAATCTAGGGAAATGCCCTCAAATTGATAAATTATTTCTTTTAAATCTAACGCTTCGGGTAACCAAAAAGCCAAATCATTCCCGTAGCGCCGATGAGTGAAACCGAGTTCTGTCGCCCGCGCGATCGCACGTTCTTCTTCTTGTGTTTGGATAATCACAATTTCTTGGGCGGGAATCCGTTGGCGCAGGCTGTCTAAATTCCCTTCGGCGAGGATTTTTCCGCCTTTGAGAATGCCAATCCGCTGACACAGGCGTTCGGCTTCATCGAGTAAGTGAGTAGTTAATAAAATCGTCAATCCTTGACGTTGGAGACGGCGAATCAAGTCCCAAACTTCATATCGGGCTTCGATATCTAAACCGGTTGTGGGTTCGTCTAAAATGACCAGTTTCGGCTGATGAACTAGGGCGACAGCTATATTTAAGCGTCGCTGCATTCCCCCACTTAAGGTTTCAACGGGACTTTGGGCGCGATCGCATAGGTTAACGGCGTCTAAACAGGCGTGGACTTGTTGTTGTCGTTGTCGCTTGCTTAAGCCATAGATGCGGGCAAAAAAATGTAGGTTTTCGGCACAGGTTAAGGTTTTATAGAGTAAGTTTTCTTGGGGGGCAATTCCGATTAAAGTTTTGGTGGCGTCGGAGACGGGTTGGTGATTAATTGAGATTTTGCCACTGTCGGCTTTGAGTAAGTTACAGATAGTATTAATTGTGGTTGTCTTTCCTGCACCATTGGGTCCGAGTAATCCATAAATTTCTCCGGGGGGAATATGCAGGGTTAGATTTTGTAGAACCTGGCGATTGCCGTAGGATTTACAGAGGTTTTCGATATGCAGCACGATGACTAATACATAAAATAGGACAATTTCATGAGTTTATGACACGGACTAATTGAAAATTCAAAAATCTCAAATGGGAGGTTGCCAAAATTGTAAAAGGCTAAAGCCCTTACTACAAACCTACTCCCCTCTCCCCTGGTGGGAGAGGGGTTGGGGGTGAGGGGGTTTCGCCTTAAGTTTACACGGGCGCACATCGGTGCGCCCCTACGAAGATTTATCTGATATCATAACCTTCGCTCAACTCTCAGCATCCGCTGATAAGATAACCATCCGGCTACTACCATAATTAAGGCAAATACGCCCAAAAACCAAAAATGCTCCCGAATATCCGCCAATCCTGCGCCATTTGCCCACACAGCCAGCAGCGCTTCGTTGATGTGGTAGATCGGGTTAAATTGGGCGATGTCTAGCAAGGTGTCGGGAAATAGGGAGGTGGGTAAAAATGCGCCTCCTAGAATTAACAGAGGTACGCCAAACGCCGCAACCAAGGCGTTTACATCCTCGGTGCGACGGGCAAATTGAGTGCCGAGGATGAATCCGACTCCCACATACGCCATAATACTCAGTAGAATAATCAAGATGCCTAAAACTAGAGATCCCTGAAACTTAGCACCCCAACATGCTGCGATCGCATAAACCAAAACGGCTTGACCCCCAGCAATGGCGCTATGGGCGCAAAAGATACCTAGAAAATAGGATATGCCCCTTAAGGGTGAGATGAACAGACGTTTAAGGGTTTGCTGTTCTCGTTCCCCTACCACTGTGGCTACCGTACCCCCCAGACAGCTAAAAAATAAAGCAGCACCTGCCAATGTCGAGGGGGCGGCATTTTCAAAGGCTTGCGCCATCGATAATTGGGCGCGTTCTGCCAAAATATAACCGTTGAGTAATAATACCGAAATGGGGAAAATTCCCCAAAAGACTAAACTGCGGCGTCTTCGCCCCAGTTCGATTAAAATGCGCTGGGCTACAGCTACTGTTTCATGCCAATAGTTCATTTATATTTTCTGTCGGGGCGGGTTTCATTATTATCCTCTCTAAATGCGAGAACTAACCTGTCAGTGTCATCAGTGTGTGTGACTAACCTCTCACCTCCCTACCCCCATCTCTCCAATAAATCCGTGAAATCAGTGTTTTAAACAATGACGAATGACAAATTAAACCGATTCTACCTTTCCCGACGCACCGCCCTGAAACTGATTGGTGTGGCTGGAGTCGGTAGTGTGATCGGATATTCTCGCTGGGCGAAACCGCAACCGACGGTTATTCAGCCCGATACCCTGGATTTGCCCCGAACCCTGACTCAGCCGAAATCGGTGGTGGTTGTGGGTGCGGGATTGGCGGGGCTTAGTTGTGCCTATGAGTTGAGTCAACGCGGCTTTGATGTAACCTTATTAGAACGATCGCCTCAACTCGGCGGTAAGATTGCTAGTTGGCAAATTCAGGTGGGTGATCACGCCCTGCGGATGGAACATGGGTTCCATGGCTTTTTCCCGCAGTATTATAATTTGAATCAGTTGGTGGCTGAGTTGGAGATTCAGGATCACTTCCGTTCCCTGGAATTTTACTCGGTGGTTTTCCGGGATAATCAGTATCAGCCGGAAGTCTTTCGCCCCAGTCGTTCCGCCTTTCCTTGGAATGTGGTAGATTTAGCGATCGCGTCTTCTAATCGCTGGCGTTGGGGGATTAATTTGACCAAGTTAAAACATTGGCAGGTGTTTCGGGAAATTGGTGGCTTCCAAATCCCTGCTAGTTTTCAGCGTTTGGATCACTTATCCGTTGCGGATTGGGTAAAGGGTGAGTTTCCCCAAGGGCTTTATGATCTGTATTTTTTACCCTTTGCTAAATCTAGTCTAAATGCGCCGGATGTGTTGAGTGTGGGCGAATTAATGCAGTTTTTCCACTTTTATTTTTTTGGCAATCCCGAAGGATTGGCGTTTAATGGGACGCGCCAGGATATGGGCAGGAGTTTGGTGGAACCGATTGCCCAGGCGATTCAAAATCAACAGGGAAAGATTGTTACACAAGCCACGGTGAGTCAGATTCAGTGGCAAGATGGGCAGATTCATTCGATTAATTATCAACAGGGAAATACTCTACCATCGGTGCCGTTTTGGGTGAAGCGGAATCGCAGGATGGAAACCGATGAATCTGATAATACTGTGGACTATTACGGGGCGGGTGATGCCATGTTTGCCCTGTTTCCAGAGGAGAATCAAGCGATTTCTCTAACCTGTACCCATCAAGGGTGTACGGTACAACGCCAAGGGGATGGTCAGTTTATTTGTCCCTGTCATGGGGCGGTTTATAATTCCCAAGGGCAGGTGATTGCGGGTCCAGCGAAACAGGATTTACCTCGGTTTAACCTGATGCAAAGCACTGAGGATGAGGTGCAACTGGTGGGGATTTCTAGTTCAGAGTCATCCCAGGTAGCCACCGAAACCATTCAAGCCGATTATTATGTCTTTGCCACTGATATTCCCGGTGTCCAACATTTGTTTAAACTGGCACAAGGGGAGGTGAATTCCCAGGTATTTCAGCAGGTGGAACAATTAGCCGTGGCTGATCCCTTTGCGGTTGCCCGATTTTGGTTTGATCGGGATTTTGCTTGGGATCATAGTAATTTTACCTCCCTGTCTGGTTATCGTCTCACCGATAGTATTACTTTGTATCATCGTATCCAAGATGATTATATTCAGTGGCATGAAAAAACCGGGGGAAGTGTGGTAGAATTACATGCTTACTGTTATAAAGAAGACGAGTTTCCCAATCAGCAGGTTTTGTTAACCACGTTTGCACAGGAACTCTATGAAATTGTGCCAGAATTACAAACGGCGACGATGTTACATCGGGAGTTAGTGAATCAGAAAAACTTCTCCGGTTATCCGCCGGGGAGTTATCAGGAACGCCCCGAAACTGATTCGGGGGTGGCGAATCTATTTTTTGCTGGAGACTGGGTAAAAATGCCCTTTCCTTGTGGGTTAATGGAACGGGCGGTAAGTAGTGGATTCCTGGCGGCTAATGGGATTATACACCGGGAAGGATTGCAACAGCGATCGCTGTTATCGGTGAATCCAGAAGGAATTTTTTCGATATGATTTGTTATTCGTCTTATGTCATTCGTCAGAAACCCTTGATACACCGTAGGGTGGGTTTCGACTTCGCTCAACCCACCAGCCTTAAGCCGTAATTTCGCCAATAGTATAGTACAGATAATTGTAGGGGCGGGTTTAGGGATTCAATCGTGAATATTACCGATAACGTATCAACAAAACCCGCCCTAATTTTCCTAATCCCAATCCCCTATCCCCAATGGAGAGGAACACGCTATGATTAGAGGTGCGATCGCGAAATTAGGACTGATTACTTTATTAGCAGGATTGTCGCCAACAGTACAGGCGCAGGAATCGCCTCCCTACATTCCCCAAACAGCCGCAGCCTTGGCGCTGCAAGGGGAGGTGCAAGAGTATTTAAATGCGGTGAATTTGGCGCAATTGAATTATTTTCTGGAGTCTTCTCAGTTTGCCACAAGTTTAGCTGAGTTAAATCTGGCGGGGTTCCAGGAGACGGAGAATTATCGCTATTTGATGTTACCAGCGAAGAATCCGCGTCAGGGTATGATTATGATTGCCCAAGCGAAAAATCCGAAACTAAAAAGTTATGCGGGGGCAGCTTTTGTGGTATCGTCGGGTGAGACTATTAAGGGGATTGGGGGGATTTGTGAAACGAATTTGCCTTCAACGTCTCCGCCTGTGATTCCAACAGCGCCGACGTTTGCTTCAACGGGGATATTATGTCCCTTTGGTTCTCATGCGTTAACGGATTTTGATCGGGACAGAATATTATAAGGTGTGACACCCGTAGGGGCGCAAAGACTTGCGCCCGATTCAATGATAAAATCTCTTCCACAATATTAGCTGTCTCAAGGTAGTGGCGTGGCACAGCTAAAATGGTGAATAGCTGAACGTTCCGTTATTGGTGAGATAGGGCGGGTTTTGCTGTTCCGTTATTGGTGAGATAGGGCGGGTTTTGCTGTTCCGTTATTGGTGAGATAGGGCGGGTTTTGCTGTTCCGTTATTGGTGAGATAGGGCGGGTTTTGCT
>NZ_JAVJQP010000068.1:0-32277 GCF_040218875.1 Coleofasciculus sp. D1-CHI-01 | reverse complement strand
CTTAGGATACTTACCTAATCCTTGGAAAAATCGCTTATAGGCAAAATCAACCCGCTTTAAGGTAGCTTGTAACGTATGGGAACCTAATTCAGCATACTCAATCCAAACCTTTTTAAACTCAGGTAAACAGTTCTGTTGTTCCAAATAATCAACAGAATGCCCAAAGTGTTTGTACTGTGTCCTACGATTAGCCATTGCTGCATTGTATAATTCACAATGCATTTTTCTAGCCCAATGGAGCTTGTTACATTGGGTCTTGTTTGGATAAAGCCTGAAAGTGGTTCGACGTGTTAGCATACACCTATTCTACTATTTAATCTGGTAAAATAACAATAGCAATTTGATAATTTTCCGGATATTGAAACCTGCAAATTATCCGCTATCCTTCCCCGACTTGCTATCGCTGAAGTCGGGGACAGTCGCGATTACGTTCTCCTTCAACTCCTCAATAATCGTCCCACCCCGAACTGGAGAAAAGTCGATATAGTACTTGCGATCCTCTGGATCAGCAATATTAATCGTCTGACCGGGATTTGTCGCCTTAAAAAATGCCAGTAAATCTACACTCATACCCAAACCTATTGAGTGGAATGGAGTTGTTCATTGAAACAAGGGGGTTGTCCCTACTGTGACACTGATCCCTTGCCCTATTCAATATCATTTCCCCATTAATACCTTCTCATAAAGCTCCCCCGCCCGTTTCCAAGTATATTTCTGCTCAACCAACCTTCGCCCATTCTCGGAGAGTTGTTTGCGAAGCTGACGGTTCTCAAATAAGCGACTCACCGCATACACATACTCAGCCTGTTCATTTGCCCGTAATGCCCGCAGGGGGACATCTCCGCCATCCACAGGCAATCCTTCCAAACCGCGATCGCTCGCTACCACAGGGACTCCTGCTGCCATGGCTTCTAGGGTTTTGTTTTTAATCCCATAGCTAGTCCGCAGGGGAATCACACAAACTGTTGCCTTATGCAAATAGTCTACGGTTGAACTCACCCGCCCTGCTACCGTAATTCCCGGACGTTCCTGCAACTCTAATACCTCAGGTACAGGGCGTGCGCCAACGATTTCTAGCGTTGCTTCTGGATACCGTCGTAAAATCTCTGGGAATACTTCCAAGCTGAAGAAACGCACCGCATCAACGTTTGTTGGGCTATCCATAACACCCACAAACACTAATCGCTGTCCCCCCGGATCGGAGACACGCTTAGGAAACTGTTTAAAATCGACCCCATTGGGAACTAACATAATCTTGCCCTCGGGTTCATAATCCTCAATCTGACGGCGATCTTTAGGAGTGGCAACGACAATATTGGTAAACTTGCCACAATATCGCTCTTCGTAACGGCGCAGTAGGGGTAAATTTAATTGCTCTCGTAGCTGCTTATCCGCGGGTTTGCCGTCTAACTGATGGCGCTGCTTGCGATAGAGGGAACTATGAATATTGACGACAGTTCGCAACTTCTCTCGCCATTGGGGGCGAACATAAATTTCATTCATGCTATGTTCGCAGGTGATCACATCAAAGTTTCCTGACTCTATTGCCTGGTTAACCCACTCCTGCATCTCTGGGGAGTAGTGTTTTAAGACACTTTGAGGCGTGCCTTGTTGCAGGAATGTACTCAAGCGCTGCATTTTTGACCGCAGTCCACTGTTGTTCTCTGAGTTGTTGGGTTGAGGGAAAACGACGAGTTCTTCGACCCATTCCTGCAACTTTTCCACGTCAGTCTCGGAAATATCATCAGTGCGTTGAGTCACCAGGGTAATCTGATGACGCTCACTCAGAGCCTTGAGTAAGTTAAATGTTCTAACCTCAGTTCCGCCGCCAGTGGGTGGATAGGGAAATGTGGCAGAGAGGATGAGAATTTTCATAGCGCTTCAAATTCCCCCCCAAATAGTCATAAATTCGGTTGTATCGGGATTAATGATGAATTGAGATGGCATTTATTAAAATTTCCTAATGGATTCTATCTATTTCATCAAACAGTTTTACCTTATTATATAAACATTTTAACTTTTTAATGATAAATTATTTATATAGATAATTTATCATTAATTTTTGATCACAAATTATTGACAGACTATTCCTTGAATCCAACCCTCTGTCAATAAAACTCAAAGTATTGATGGGCTTTGCGGTTTCGGCTTTGTGCATCAGCCCCTATTTGTTTGTTCACTTTGCACAAATGACTTGTTCATAAAGCTGGGCGGCTCGCTCCCATATATAATTATTCTCAATAAACTGGCGTCCATTTTGTGACAATTCCTGTCTCAGTTGAGAATCTGTAAATAAGCGAGTCACGGCATCAATATACTCGGAAACCGAATTTGCCCTCAATGCTCTTAATGGTACATTAGGACTATCAACCTCCAGTCCTTCCAACCCGCGATCGCTTCCCACCACAGGTACACCCGCCGCCATCGCCTCCAGGGTTTTGTTCTTGATCCCATACCCTGTTCGCATCGAGACAACGCATACCGTGGCTTGATGTAAGTAGTCTGCCATAGAAGGAACCCGCCCCGTTACCGTAATTCCGGGATGATTCCCCAGCGCCGATACCTCAGAGGTGGGACGTGCGCCAACCAGGGTTAAGGTTGTGTCTGGATACCGTTCTTGAATCGCGGGAAATACCTCTAAACTTAAGAACTTCACCGCATCAATATTGGCTAAATTATCCATCGCGCCAATAAACGTCAAGCAATGTCCACCTGGATCAACAGTTCGATAAGGAAATTGGCTAAAGTCTACACCATTGGGAATCACTGCAATCTGACTGGGGGGATTAAATGCCTGAATCTGTTGGCGATCATCATCCGTCGTCACCACAATATGAGAGAATTTAGCACAGTAGCGCTGTTCATAGCGATAAAGTAGAGGCAGATTCAAGCGATCGCGCCAGAGATTCTCACTTGTACCCGTTTGCAACTGATTGCGACAGGAAGCGTACACCGAACTGTGAATATTGACAACTGTTCGCAGTTGTTCGCGAAACTCCGGACGCACATAAATTTCGTTAACGCTATGTTCGCAGGTAATTACATCAACGTTATTCTTCTTGACACACTGATCAACCCAATCCTGTAATTGTGGAGAATAAATCGAGAGGACACTGGGAGGAATCCCCTGCTGTAAAAACTGACCGAAGCGCTGTAACTTGCCTAACAATCCTCCCTTCAGACTGGAAGTTGTGGGACGGGGAAAAACGACCAACTCAGCCACCCATTCTCGTAATGCTTCAATGTCAGCATCGGTTACATCGTCAGCGCGTTGAGTGAGTAGGGTAATCTCATGTCCACTGAGATGTTTGAGTAAGTTAAACGTCCTTACCTGAGTCCCTCCTTGGGTTGGGGGATAGGGGAACGTAGAAGAGAGCATCAAAATCTTCATGGGTAATTGGTGAGGGTTTAAGGTGTGTATACAAAACGTAACCTATTTTAGTTTTGATCAAGCCTGTAGAATATCAATAATTCTTCCCTCAAAACATACTCTATCAATTGGGTAAACTGATATGGGATCATCTACCTCGATAAACGCCAAACTTCGAGCGGCTCATTTCCGGCAATGGCTTCCGATTAGCTTAATCGGATTAATCGCCGCAACCCTCTACCTTTACCAACTCGCAGAAGAAGGATTCTGGATTGATGAACTCACCAGTGTTACCGACATTCAAACAGAACGGGGATTGCCGCCGAACAACCTAGTTCGTCCCCTGTATTATATGCTGCTGAGTATCTGGATACAGGTTAGCAATCATGATGCTTGGCTGCGAGGATTATCTGTCCTATTTGCGATAACAAGTGTTTTTCTTGTCTATCAGCTAGGTCGTCGTTTAGCCGGAGAAGCAGAAGGCTTAATCGCTGCCCTAATCTTGGCACTTTCACCCCTATTCATCAATCACGCCCAAGAAGTACGCATGTATGCCATGAGTACTTGCTTGGGGTTAGGTGGTACTGTGGCGTTGACATACGCCCTGATGCGTGAACCCGGTAAGCGTCCTAGTTTGGCGTCAATGGCTGGGTGGGCAGGTTTGCGACTCTTAGCCATATTCACAGTACCGCTTAACCTGACGTTACTGATACCGGATATCCTGTTGGTGGGATGGAGATTCCGCAATCAACGCGCCGTGTTGTTCGATTTTGGCAAATGGCTGCTGCTGATTGTGGTTTTGTGGTCTCCAGGTGTATTATCCGTGGTTGAAGTGGCGTCTCCTTCGTCCTCTTATGCCCAGCAAGGACATGTCGCGGGTAGACGCACGCCACAATTGATTGATATTATCCGTACTTTGAAGTTTTTTACAGTCTGGCCCTTCTCGGTTCAGTCTAATGCGATCGCCGCCTGGTTTTACAAACTATTTGCGGGACTATTAGCGGGCTTATTAGGTGCGGCGCTGATCAAAAATAAATATCACAATTCATCAAAGCTATTTTGGGTCGCAGCCTGGGCATTTATACCACTCGGCTTAATCTTTGCGTTTTCCTATATCTCAATGTCCCTGTGGGTGACCCGCTATTTGTTATTTGCTAGCCCTTACATTTTCATCCTACTGGCAGCAGGTTTGATGAGAGTGTGGCGTCAGTGGCGAATCGTGGCGATAGCCATTGCGGTAGCCTATATAATAGCCGTTGGCGGTGGATTGGTGCGCTACTATACCGTTCAAGATCGACCCAATTATAAAGCCGTTGTCCAAGTCATTAACACCAACGAGCAACCGGGTGATATCATTATTTGGTCGATGTATTATGACAAGGCGCTAGCCCATTACTATCACGGTTCCGCCCCAGCTCATCAACATATCCTTCCTAAAACTTTAGAGACATCCGATCTAGAACAATTGGTGAGTGACTTACCACCAATTGGGTCGCGCTTTTGGTTTGCCACTCAAGTGTCTTCCCAAAGTTCTCAACTATTAGAGACATTCTTGGCAGAAAACTTCGATATCCTTACCCATGAGTCATTTGCTCAGAAGTTAGACAATGATGGAAGCATGGAGGTTTTCTTATTGAGTCCGCGTTCTACAGATATTGAGACAAAATGACCAATGACCCTGCATTTTTATTGTGCCGAATTTTGTTTAGCTTGAACCATCATCCGCACAACATCAGGCATTTTATACTGAGCTTGCCATCCGAGTTTTTCTCTGGCTTTGGTAGGATTTCCCCGACTGATTGCTAAATCAGTTGGTCGGAACAAACTCCTATCCGTGATCACATAATCTTGCCAATTTAAGCCGACCGAATCAAAAGCCGCTACCACAAACTCTTCTAAGGTGTAACTCTCTCCGGTGGCAATCACATAATCATCGGGTTCTTCTTGTTGCAATATTTTATACATCGCCTCAACGTATTCCGGTGCCCATCCCCAGTCACGTTTAATGTCAACATTACCCAGATAAAGCTTTTCGTGGCTACCTTGGGCAATACGAGACACTGCCGCAACAATCTTTTGGGTCACAAATCGTTGGGGTCTCAGGGGAGATTCGTGATTGAACAGAATTCCGGAACAAGCAAACAAACCGTAAGCTTCCCGATAGTTTGCCACTTGCCAAAAGGCAGCCGATTTTGCCACGGCATAAGGGCTTCTGGGGCGAAATGGGGTCGTTTCATCCGCCGCTTCTGTGCCAATATCCCCAAAACATTCACTCGACCCCGCATTATAAAATTTAATAGGTTCACCCGTAAACCGAATCGCTTCTAAAAGATTTAACGTACCAATAGAAATACTTTCTAGGGTTTCTACGGGTTGTTCAAACGACAATCCCACCGAACTTTGTCCTGCCAAGTTATAGACTTCATCCGGTTGATTTTTCATCAGGACTTGCAGAACACTGCGAAAATCAGTGAGGGCGGCGGATTCTAGTTTCACTTGGTCACGGATACCCAGGCGAACTAAATTCTGAAAGGATGACATTTGAGCATCCCGTGATGTACCACAGACGCTATACCCTTCGTTGAGGAGTAATTTAGCCAGATAAGCGCCATCTTGACCGGACACGCCGCATATTAGTGCTTTTTTCATGATTCGTCATTCGTCATTCGTCATTTGTCTTATGTCATTCGTCATTCGTCATTCGTCATTCGTCAAGTCGGGGCGGGTTTATTTACATCTGGGTGTAACCGAAAAGATAGTAGTGAAACCCGCCCCTACACAATTTGCTCCAGCTCCCTCAGCTCCCCTAGCTCCCCCGGCTCCCCCGGCTCCCCCGGCTCCCTCAGCTCCCCCAGCTCCCCCAGCTCCCCCTGCTCCCCCAGCTCCCCCTGCTCCCCCAGCTCCCTCATCTCCCCCATCTTCCTTGTTCCCTCATCAGTCAGACCTCATCTTTGGGTTTGATTAGCATAGCTTGAATGGCGGCACGTAAGTAACCAATCTGACCATAAGCATAAACTAGATTATCAAACCGTTTGGCTGGGTCAGTCAAATGTTTCGCAGATTTATAGAGTCCCCGGGCGATGCGTTCTCCTCCTCGTCCTAACTGACGTATCCCGGTTCGACCTGCCACTTCTTCGCGATAACATTCGCTAATCCCTTGCCACCAGCTACGCTGCAAGAACCAGCTTGCTTTGAGGCGTTCTGGGGCGACATTGTGGGCAGCGACGGCATCGGGGAGATAGGCAACTTGCCAACCCTGTTTGAGGGCAAGTTCAGTCACGTATAATTCTTCGTTGGAGAGTAATTTTTTGCCTTGACGCCCTAGATTAGGATCAAAACCGCCAATTTTTTCCAGGAAGGTACGCCGGATGGAGTAGTTTAAGCCTCTGGGTGTTAAACCAGGTTCTTTGATATAGACAACAGTATCTCCGAGATCATAAAGTCCTAGATTGCCAGCGAGTTCTGGGGATATCCAGTTGGGGGGTTCGATGCCGGGGGGCCAGATTAGGGTGACTTTACCGCCAGCTACTGCCAATTTTTCATTTTGTTGATAAGCCTCTAGGAGAAATCTCAGCCATTGGGGACTGGCGACGGCATCATCATCTAAATAGGCGAGAATGGGAGCAGTGGTTTCCTTTGCGCCTGTATTGCGTGCCACGGAAAGACCAATGACGGGTTCGTAAACGTATTTGAGTTGGGGATGGGAGATTCGGGCTTCAACAATCTCACGAGTGCGATCGCTAGAGGCGTTATCGACCACTACGACTATAAAATTATCACAATCTTGGGCTAATAGGCTATCAATGGCAGCGCCTAGATACGCATCTCGGTTGTGAGTACAGATAATCGCAGCAATCTGAGGCGTTGGCATAACTATCGGGGTGAGTCGTCGCTAGAGAGTCTAACCAGCTCTGTTGTAACACAAGAATCAGACGAATCGGCAAATCAGCGTTATGCTGTCATTCAGAGGGGGCGGGTTTAGTGACATCTGGGTGGCAAGTAAGGATAATGGTAAAACCCGCCCCTACACCCTTCAAAATTAAAAAATATTTTACAACCAATCAATTTTATTCGCTTTTTCATTGAGTTGAGTTTGTTGTTGTCCGAGGTCGCGATACCAAGCACCGTACAGATTAATTGGAGTTTTTAGCACATCCCCCACAGAGGCTTTTCCGGCAATAACTTGTCCGCTGGTTATTGGCAATTCCTTTAGCAACCAACGACTGATTAAATAGAAAGATTTTTTTGAGGTTAATTTCGGTTGCAACTCAACGCCGTGTAATTCGTGTAAGTATTTATTTGAACGTCCATAGCGTTGCCATTGGCTACGGAATTCCCGCAGGTTCGTGCGGTGGCGGTGTTGGACAATGGCTGTTTGGGCAAAGTCGAGTTGCCATTGAGTCTGGCGCTGAATTCGCCAACAAATATCCGCATCTCCTCCGGTTGTCATGTAGGGACGGAATAAGCCAACCTCTTGTAAGGCTTGGCGACGAATGGCTAAATTTGCGGTTTGACCGTAGGGATAAAATGGATGATCTAGAGTGTTTTTTTGGCTTAATGTTCCTTGACGTTCAGCATGTTTTTCGAGCAGCGTTTTACCGGGTAAGGCGGAAATTTCGCCCACAACTAATCCGATTTGGGGATTGGCGAAGGGTTGAACTAAGAGACTCAACCACTGAGGAAGGGGGCGACAATCGGCATCGGTGAAGGCTAGAATTTCACCAGTGGATGCTTTTATGCCTGTATTGCGGGCTGCGTAGGAACTTTGAATCTGGTTTTCGGTGAGGGGGTGAAGGGTGATGCCTCTAGCTCTGGCGTCTTGAGCCGCTTGTTGCAGGATATCCGGTGTGCGATCGCGGCTATTATTATCTACGAGGAGGTATTCTACCTGATCTTTGGGGTATGTTTGTGAGAAGAGACACTGAATTAAGTCGGGTATGTCGGCGGCACCGTTGTAGATGGGGACAACGACGGATACCTGGGGGATAAAGGAGGAATGGGGTTGGCTATCAGTGGTGCGATCAGAACACATGATGTTATACGATTTAGCTCAAGGCTGGTCACATTTTAGCAAGGGTTCGTAGTCAGGGAACTTTAGCCCTAGATTTTTTTAGGTTCCTTGGCAGCATTATTTTCCTTTCCTCCTAGCAACAGTCACGATTTTTAAAATGGCGTATGCGGCATGTCAATATAATAACAGTCGATAATAATGCTGGATTAAGTCGAGATGCGGCTATTGTAGCTACTCTTCTAAAGCAAGCTAATTTTCAAGTTACTCTTTTTAATATCAATTCACTACCTGTTGATGCTCAAGGTCAACCGATAAACTCAGGTTTACCAAAAACCCCTATCTACGATATTAATCTCTTCCTAGAGCATGTCGTACCCCCATTATTCCCCTGTGCAAAGCTGAATTGTTTGATCCCTAATCAAGAATGGTTTTGGCAGGAGTGGCTTCCTGATCTCCCTCATTTTGACTATATCCTTTGTAAAACACGGTTTGCTCAACGTATCTTTAACAAGCTAGGATGCCGGACTGAGTTTATCAGCTTCACCAGTTTTGACCGCTTAGACGAAACCAAAACAAAACGTTATGATAAATTTTTACATTTGGCTGGAAAAAGTCCTCAAAAAGGCACAAATACAATTATCGAAATTTGGCAGCGTCATCCAGGTTTACCTCATCTGACTATTCGACGCAATTGGCAAGAAGCTGACCTAATTGAGGCAGCTAATATTGAGTATATTACCAAGTATTTGGATGATCCAGCGTTAAGGAACTATCAAAACAGTCATGGCGTTCATTTATGTCCTTCAGAAGCAGAGGGCTTTGGTCATGGAATTGTCGAAGCCATGAGCTGTCGTTCGGTGATTCTGACGACCAATGCCCCGCCGATGAATGAATTAATTACACCTGAGCGAGGCATTTTAGTAGATTGTGATACAGCTCAGGTGCAGGGAGTCGGCATTAATTATTATGTCGATAGGCAGGCATTAGAGGAAAAAATATATCAAATATTAGGAATGGATGATACAACTAAAAAAGAATGGGGGGATAATGCTCGTGATTGGTATGAAGATAATGATACATTTTTTCGGCATAAAATTGTTAATATTCTCAATTACCTTTAACTCAATACCTGTATAATTCATGACTTTTGCTCCATAACCAATAACGAATTGATCATGTCTAACGTTAGTGTTTGTATTCCTACTTACAATCGTGTAAACTATCTATTTGAGTCAGTTAATAGTGTCCTGAATCAAACCTATAAAGACTTTGAATTAATTATTTGCGACGATGGTTCAACCGATGAGACGCCGACGGTTGTTAGTCAGTGGGATGATTCCCGAATTCGCTACATTCGCCATGCTAACAATATTGGGCGCAGTAAAAATATGCGTTCTGGTTTTGATGTGGCACAGGGAAACTATTTTATCAAATTTGATGATGATGATGCCCTGACGCCGGAGTTCTTAGAAAAAACGGTGGCAGTATTAGAGGTGGAACCCAGTGTTGATTTTGTCTGTACGAATCACTGGGTTATTGATAAAAATGGTAAGCGGGATGAGTTGGCGACGAAAGAGAATGCGGCGAAGTGGGGAAAAGATAAGCTGACGCAGGGTATAATCCCTGATTTAATGCGGCAAACCTTTCAATATCAGAGTTTGCAGGTGGGTTCAACCTTGTTTCGTCGCGCCTGTTTGCAGGATGTGGACTATATGCGCCCAGAAGCCGATGGCTGCGAGGATTTTGATTTACTGGTACGATTAGCGATCGCGCTTAAGCAGGGGTATTTTTTACCGGAGAATTTGATGGAGTATCGGTTTCACGGGGGACAGACGAGTTTAAGACAGAATCTACATTTTTTGAAGGCGAAGGTGTTTTGTATTGAGAGTTATCGATTTCCCGAACAGGAATTAGAAAAACTACGCATACAAAAATTGGCATGGACAAAAGAAGCCTTGGGATTACGGTTAATTGAAAATGGGGATACAGTTCAGGGACGCCAAATGTTGCAAGATGTAGCGGAGATTATTGGCAGTTCTCGGAAAGCGCAATTGGGAGTAATTTTATCCTATTTACCTCTAAGTTTACGCCAAGCGGCATTGCAAGTTTTTCGTCAACTGCGTCCCAAAGATTATACCGATCAAGTGCGAGAAGCGGGTTGAGAGTTCCTGGGCGCACTGTGCGATAAAAAAATAGTAAGGTATGATTTTTAGTGTTGTTAGACAATTGATAGTAAAAACCATGTCTCAAAAATCACCTTTTCTTCAGCTTTTGCAAGAATCATCGACATTACGACAAAAAGCAAATCGTCAATTGCATCATGGTATTGAAGATATAGTTCGATCAATTTCACAACGACATATTTTGTCGCAAGTAATTAATCAGAAAGAAATTAGGGTTGTTGGATTAAGACGCAGTGGCAATCATGCCATTATTCATTGGATAGAAAAGCAAGAAACTGGAAAGGTTAGACACCTGAACAATATCCGAGTCAATAGAAATCCTTATCGGGAAAAATACGAAGATTTACTCCGAAAAGACAAAACCAAAGACATTGAGTGGTGGCGACAAGAAGCCAAAGGTTTTTTTGAAAAAAAAGATTGTTTGCTGCATAGCTACGAAGATTATAGTCTGGAGCAAATCACCAATCCTTTATTTGAGTTAAAGCATGATCTCTATTTCGGTAAGAGTCAAGACAAGTACGATGTTTTAATTTTACGAGACCCATTTAATTTGCTGGCGAGTAGAATCAAGAAAAACTATAGAGATGTCAATTCTAAAAATAAAACAGATATAGGTATGTGGATTGACTATGCTAAAGAATATTTAGGAGAAACAAATCTCTTAAAAAACAAAAAAATATGTATTAATTATAATCAATGGTTCGCTGACGTAGACTATCGCCGAGACATTGCGTCTCAGCTCAACCTAGAGTTTTCGGATGTCGGCATCAATACAGTCAGTCGTCGAGGTGATGGTAGTTCCTTTGAAGGACGTGAATATCACGGAAAAGCAATAAACATGGATGTTGGTAGCCGATGGAAATACTTCGCTGATGATCCATCCTACCGAAAGTTATTCGATAATCAGGAGTTACTGGAATATTCTGAACGGATATTTGGTCACATTCCAGGAACAGAATCTTTGAGAAAACAATGAAAGGGAGTTATTGGTGGGGAGGGCAGGTTTTGTGGTTCAGTTATCGGTGAATATCTAATTTAGTTCCTAAACCTGCCCCTACAGGGTCTGGGCGTAAAGGGGAGTGTATCAAGCCAAAGCGTTTTTTGGTGTGTTGTATTGTCTGACTGATCCGGATTTGTATTTTTTGGCTTGTGAAACGAAAGGCGAAGATAAGGAGACGTTTGATAGCGCTAAAGCGCTGACTACAAACGAGTAAAACTCTCCTATCTTTGGGGATAGTGACAATGCGATCGCGTTGATGAAGAATTTAGTCACGGCAATGGAATGCCACAACATTGGTAGTGGGAGCATCTTATTCTCTAGAATTGGGGAAGCGAATTAAGTTAGGTTGATTGTATGGACATTAAAGAACTAAAGTTTCTGTTGAAACTATTGGGGAAGCAGGATTATCGAGCATCGATTACGGAACTTAAGCCAAATTCTAAAACACCAGCCTCAGAACGCGATCGCATCTGTCGTCAGCTAGGAGAACGCGATTTGGTTGGCTATAGTGAGGAGATTCAAAAGCTGAAAATTGCTCCTCCTGGGCAATCCTTGCTGAAATTAGATCCGGCGGGATTACCTGTAACTCCACAAGAGTTGAAAATACTCCAAGCTTGTGAGAAGGGCGCGATTACTCCCGGCAAAACCAACATCACCCCAGCTAAAACCCGACAGGCACTCATCGACAGTTTGGCACATCGGGGGTTTATTGAGCCAGTACAGACAAAAATTAAAGATGTCTGGCTGACGGAACCGGGGAAGGAGTATCTGCGGGAGGAATATATGCCTCTGGGTGCAGGGAATCTAACGATGACTAAAGCAATGCTGGCAGATTACCTGCGCTTTCTACGGAATACATCAAAGACAGCCGTCTCCAATGATGAAGAGATTTTACAGATAATTCAAGATTTAGACCGACAATTGGGGACTGACAACTATTTGCCGATTTTCTATTTGCGGGATAAGTTACAACCGCCCCTGTCACGGGAAGAATTAGATCAGGCACTCTATCGCCTAGAACGGCAAGATAAGATAGAACTTAGTGCTTTACAAGAAGTAAGAGCGTATACCTCAGAACAAATTGAGGCGGGGATTCCTCAAGATATTGGGGGACCATTGTTCTTTATCATCGTGACTTAACATGAATGGTACTGACGCCTATGCTGGTGGGCAATGCCCACCCTACAGTATATCCAGGGTTTCGGCGACCCAAAAATGCACGCTTTTCAGTGCCATTCGACTTAACATCCTACCCACTAATTCTATTCCATTGTCCCGGCAGTCTCCGAGCAGAACCCAATTTTAGCATGGCACTCATTGATCAAATTATTCGGCAAGAGATTAATCCTTTTGACCCAGTAACCTTTCAGACGGGTAACTTTTGGCAGGAACGGCAAGATCAAGCGATCACGGTTGATTCAATTCATAAAAACGTGATTACTCAGATAGAAGGAGTTCTGAATCAGGTTACCAAAGACCATTATCCGCGCACTTTACTATTGGCGGGAGATTCCGGTTCAGGTAAGAGTTATCTTTTAGCACGGCTGAAACGCACGCTTAACCCCAAAGCCTTTTTTGCTTATATTGGACCCTGGCCCGATAGTGATTATATCTGGCGTCATATTCTGCGGCAAACGGTCGATAGTTTGATGCATGTTCCCGAAGGTCAACAGGATTCTCAGTTGCTGCTTTGGCTCAATAGTTTACCTGCTTTCAAAAAAAGTAGCTTGATCAAACAGCTACTGGGTGAGCAGAAGAAATTTATTAGTGATCTGACAGCCAGTTATCCGTCAGGAATCTACAATCCCAGAGAGTTTTTCAAAGTCCTCTATCACCTGACTAATCCTGAATTACACGCCCTTGCTTGTTATTGGTTGCGCGGAGATGAATTAGATGAAGATGATCTCCAAGAATTGGGAGTTAAACGTTTAATCGATACTGAAGATGCGGCTCAGAAGGTTTTGGCTAACTTTGGTCGAATTTCAGCCAGCAGCCAGCCGATTGTCCTGTGTTTTGACCAATTGGATAACATCCCTCGTTTTCCTGACGGTTCCCTGGACTTACAAGCTTTATTTAATGTCAATTCCAGTATTCACACGCGCTATCCGCAAAACTTGCTGGTGATTATTAGTATTATTACCAGTACCTGGAGAGAGAATAAAGATCGCATCCAACCTGCTGATATAACTGAAGGTCGAGTCATTGGAGCGCTTTCTCTCAAACCGATTACATTGGAGCAAGCCGAAGCACTTTGGGCAACTCGACTTTATCCGTTACATCAGCAAGTTGAGCCTCAGCCTGACTCGCCGATTTATCCCTTAACTCGGCAAGCTTTAGAGGAGAAATTTCCCCGTGGCAAAACTACTCCTCGCTATGCTTTACAATTAGGGAGTCAGCTATTTAAAGAGTATAAAGCTCATTTAGTTAAAGGCGGAGTTCCAGTCACGCCTAAGCCGGAACCAGAGACTCCCTCGCCAAAACCTGTGAATCCTCCAACTGATCCGTTGGCTGCATTTGATTTAGTCTGGCGCAAGGAATTCAAAAAAACGCAGCAGAAAATTGATAGAATTCCTAAACTTGGCTCACCGGAACTGATTCAAATGTTGCAAGAAGTTCTGGCTGCATTACAAGTAGAAGGCATTAAACCTAAACTTTTACAGAAAACCAAATATTCGATTTATTCCTTTAGCTATCAACCCTCCGATAGTCGTGAAAGAAGCGGGATTGTCTGGAGTGAAGAGGCTAACTTGAGAAGCTTTTCTTATCTGATGAAAGCTTGTGAAAAAGCGCTGAATCAAAAGCTCTGCGATAGTCTAATCCTAATTCGGGCTGCCCAATTAGGTCAACCTAAAAATGCTGGATACAAACTGTTTAAGCGCATCTTTACGGGTTCTCCTCATCGTCACATCATCCCCACTTTAAATTCAGTACATTACCTGGCAACTTACCACAGTTTAGTGAATGCGGCTCTGGGTGGGGATTTAGTTGTAGGCGATCTAACTCCGAATTTAAAGGAGTTAGAAGGATTTATCCGTGACTCCCAAATTTTGCATAACTGTAGTTTACTACAGGAATTGGGTATTGTTCCGGCTGATACTGGAAATGGAGGAGGAGAAGATAACAGTGATGAGTTAGAAAAAGTACGGCAAGATGCCAAAGATTATTTAGTCACGCTTGTCCGCAATGATGGGATGATGTTAGGGCGAAAAACATTACTCGAAAATGCCAACCGCGAATACTCGCAGCTTAATGAATCTGAGTTAAACCCCTTAATTGATGAACTGTGTCAAGAAAATAAACTTCAAATTCCTAATCTAAATGAAAAGCTAGAAAAACAAGTTGTCTGTCTAGTGATGTCACCTCAGTAATTAGTTAAACATGACGAATTCCTTAACCGCTACTGATATTCGCGTTGCTGTTGAATGTCCTCGCCTGTTTTATTTATCAAAGAAACTGGGCGGAAAAAGTTTATTTTTACCCCCAGAGAGTTCACAGGGAATTGGTACTACGTTTCATAAACTGGCAAATCAGTTTGTCAAACTGGCTTGTCAAAACAGTAAATTTCGACAACTGTTTGAAGCTGATCCAGAACACCTGAAAAAAGAGGCGATCGCGACTCAGATGGAACAGTTGTTTTATCAACTCGCTTTTTATCCTTATTTTCAAGACATTACTCAAACTGATCCCGGAAAAGCCCAGCCGTTATTTCAAGTTTGGCAAGGATTACGGGGGTTAATTCAGCGTTGGGCAGAACTGTTAATTAAAAATCGTCACTATCACAGTGCGGCTGAGGTGATTGGTAAAACTTTTATTGATCCCGATCCGAAACTGATTCAGCATCAGTTTACCTTACCTGATGGCACAAAACAAGTCGTTAAAGGTCAATTTGATAACTTAATTTTCGATAGCGAACACCAGCGACTTTGTGTGGTTGAATATAAAACTTATGAACCTGTTGATCCATCAGCCCAGTTAGCTCAAGTTGCGGTTTATAGTCATCTACTCTGGGAAAAGACAAAGCTACCCGTTGACTCGGCTATCTATTGTGTTTTACCCGAATTTAAAGAATATTACTATTCCTGGGAACAGCTAGAAAATACTGTACATCAGCTTATTCCGCCTAAATTACAGCAGATGCAGGAATGGTTAACCTGGGAACCCGGACAACCTGCTCCACCACCGTCAACCTCCCAGCTTCATCTGTGCCAAATTTGCCCCCAGCAGGAAAAATGTCAGACGCTTTTTGATAGTGATGAATCGAATCATTATCTGAGAGAACCTGCTGATATTCGAGTCATGATCCAGCAATTGACGACGGCTAAAACCCTCTGGCTGGATACCGAAGTGGCTGACTGGAATACTCCCAATCATCGATTGTCTTTGATTCAGGTATTAGCCAATCCTACCGATAGAACCGGTAAATCTGCTTACATCTTCGATGTTTTGGAACAGCCGGATGTGGTGAATGATTTTATTGAACAAATTATGGTCAATCCCAGCATTGAAAAAGTCTTTCATAACGCCAGTTTTGATCTAAAATTCCTCGGTCAAGAACAGGCGGAGAATGTCAGTTGTACCTATAAGATGGTCAAAAAGCTGACGAAACGAAATCGTGCTAATCCGCTGCAAGTCTCCAACAAGAAACTGAAAACTCTAGCGGTAGAACTTTGCCAATTCTCGAATGTGGATACAGAGGAACAGCAAAGCGACTGGGGACAGCGCCCTTTGACAGAAAAGCAGATAAACTATGCTAAGATGGACACGGTTTATCTGGCTCATGTTCATCGCTATTTATTAGAATTTACTGAAGCAGCGCCGACTCAAACGCCTCAAACTATCCCCTCTCAGCCGACTCCTGAGATAGGGGAAACTCCTCAGCCCGAACCAGAAACGACCCCTGATGCTGATGCGATCGCGCAACAGTTAGTTGAGACGTTACAATCCTTTAAGATAGATGTTACCTGTGTGGGAACCGCCGTTGGTCCAGCGTTTATCCGGGTGAAACTGAAACCCAGTTTGGGGGTAAAGATTAGCGCTTTACTGAAATTATCGGCTGATTTACAGGTACAATTAGGGATTACCAATCCCCCCCTAATTGCGCCCCAACCTGGATATGTTAGCGTCGATTTACCTCGTCCCGATCGACAAGTAGCACGGCTAGAGGATTATATCACACGCCCGATAACACCAATTCAGGCTCCAGTAAAAATTGCCATTGGCGTGGATTTAGAGGGGAAACTGGTAGAAGCTGACTTATCAGACGCGAATACCTGTCACTTTTTGGTGGGGGGAACAACCGGAAGCGGGAAGAGTGAATTTTTGCGATCGCTCCTGTTATCCTTACTCTATCGCCATTCCCCTCAGCAGCTTAAAATCGCCCTGGTTGATCCCAAGCGTGTCACCTTTCCCGAATTTGAGCAAATCTCCTGGTTATACTCCCCTATCGTCAAGGATAGCGACAATGCGATCGCTCTGATGGATAATTTAGTCACAGAAATGGAACGGCGTTATCAGCGATTTGAGCAAGCTGGATGTTCTCACCTGGATGCTTATAATCAAAAGAATAATCCACCTTTACCGCGTCTTGTCTGTATTTTTGACGAATATGCTGACTTTATGACCGAAAAAGATATCCGCAATGCTTTAGAATTGAGTATCACACGGTTGGGTTCAAAGGCGAGAGCGGCGGGTATCCATTTAATTATTGCTACTCAACGTCCAGAGGCGAGGGTGGTTACACCGATTATTCGGTCAAATTTACCAGGAAGAGTGGCGTTGCGGACAGCTAGTGAAGCGGATTCCGAGATTATTTTAGGCGGGAGACAATCGGAAGCGGCTTATCTTTTGGGGAAAGGAGATTTACTTTATAAAGTTGGGGCGAAGTTGCAACGGTTACAGAGTTTATTTGCCCAAAGGATTGAATTGTGAAGGGGGAAGGATATTTTTTCAACGCAGAGGTACGCAGAGGTTTTAACGCAGAGGTACGCAGAGGGAGTGCGAGAGTTTTGTGTAGGGGCGGGTTTCACTATTATAGTTTCTTTTTGACCCATAAGCGACTAAACTCACCCTGACTAACGTTCTCCCTCTCCACCGAATCAGGCAGAGCCGAGTATGATATAAGCATCGTCAAAACAACCATGAATGGGACACGTTATTTCAATCGTCAATATGAAAGGGGGTGTGGGCAAAACCACACTCACCGTCAACTTGGGGACAAGTCTGGCGAAAGACCATGGGATGCGAGTCTTAATTGTTGATCTCGATACCCAGATTAATGCGACTCTCAGCCTAATCCCTCCGGTACAGTTTACGAAATGCCGTAAACAAAAGCGCACGCTACAACAATTAGTTAATCAAGCCTTTCAATCCGATTCGTTATCCTTCCTTACCGTTAAGGATGTGATTATCCCCAACATTTGTCAGGTCAAAGGATTGGACTTGATTCCCGGAAATATAGAACTGTACAACGATTTCTTATTAGCGACCCAGATTTATAGACAAGCCAATAGCCATCAGCAAGACTTTGAAAAAGGCTGGAATCATCTGGAAGATGCGTTAGTGAAGCGGATTATGCAACCGATTGTCTCTAATTATGACTGGATTCTGCTGGATTTCCCGCCAGGAGATAATTTACTGACGCGCAGTGGTATAATTGCCAGTGACTTTTATCTGATTCCCGCCAAGCCTGAACCTTTATCGGTTGTGGGGATGGGGATTTTGGAAGGTCGTATCCGGAGACTTAAGCAGAGCGATCGCGCTACACTCAATCTACTGGGTATTGTCTTTTCTTCCCTCGGTCATGCGACGACGATGGCAAGGAAAGTCAAGAAGCGAGTCCGTTCTGATTTTGGTGACGATAAAGTCTTTATCACCGAAATTCCCACCAATGTCGCCATCGCTAAAGCCGTTGATGAGTTTCAACCTGTGGTTCTCACTGAACCCACCTCCACGGGTGCTAAAGCGTTTACCGAGTTAACCAAAGAATTTCTCCAGCGAATGGCGTAACCTCAGGTGGCGGGGAAGATGGAAATAACGATAAGGAATAGGAAGACAGGGTTGTAGGGGCGGGTTTTACCGATGACAGTTTGGCACAAACCCATAACTTGACGAAACCCGCCCGTCTGGTGGAAACCGGGCGTAACGATATACCCTGTGACAATTTTATCCTTGAGGCGGGGCGGGTGTAGGGTGCGTTAGCGAAGCGTAACGCACCATTTCAAACGATAGTCGTGAAACCCGCCCCTACAGAAACTTATTCACAAAGGATGGGTAAAATCGCTTACTATAGTAGACTGTTGCCGAAAGCTAGGGAATTTTCAGACGCAATACGGCGTTTATAATCTAGGCGGGCTGATACCTAACTGGGTAACGTTTCTCCAAAAGGATTTTATCATGGGATTTGTCATTGCCACAGTTAACATGAAAGGCGGCGTTGGAAAGACGACGCTAACCGTCAACTTGGCAACTTGCTTGGCGAAACAGCATCAAAAACGGGTTTTAGTGGTTGATTTAGATACCCAAATCAGCGCTACACTCAGCTTAATCGCCCCTCAAGATTTTGCTAAAGCCAGAAAAGCGAGACGCACGCTGAATCAGTTAATTGATAAGGCAATTCGTCCCAATCGCCACGCCAAGCTGACGATTCAGGATGTTATTAAATCTTACGTTTGTTCGGTAAAAGGATTGGATTTATTGCCGGGAGATATTGATCTGTATGATGAGTATTTAGTCTCCGAGATGCTGCATCAAGAAGCCAGTCGCGAAGAGACTCCCAATTTTAATCAGGTGTGGAATCGGTTTGAGCGGCTGTTGATTAAAAGTATTTTAGAACCTGTGATAGATAACTATGACTTTATTATCTTAGATTGCGCTCCTGGCTATAATCTGTTAACCCGTAGCGGTATTGTTGCCAGTGATTTTTATTTACTTCCAGCTCGTCCTGAACCTTTATCGGTTGTGGGAATTCAGCTTTTAGAACGGCGGATTGCCAAATTGAAGGAGAGTCATAAGTCTAACATGTCTCTCGACTTACAGTTATTAGGCATTGTCTTTATTTTATCCGGAGGATTGCTGGGTCGATATTACAAGCAGGTGATGAATCGGGTAACCGAAGATTTTGTTCCGACGCAATTGTTTAAGAATCGCATTCCGATGGATGTGAATGTGGCTAAGGCGGTTGATAGTTTTATGCCGGCGGTTATCGCTTCTCCCAATTCTTCAGGGGCAAAAGCGTTTATGCGGTTGACCGAAGAATTTGTCGAGAAAATAAATGCCTATCAGAATGAGTTTAAAAATGGCTCTAGTAAAATGAATTTGGCGAATTTGGAGTGATTGAGCATTTGTCCGCTGTACTAAGACATGTTAACAAGCCTCAAACCCTTACAAATGACAAATGATGAATGACGAATGACGATCCCTACCGTTAACTTTAATTGTCCTCACCTACTTACCTTATAGAGGCAGTTTTATCGCCGCCTCAGATTTCCCCGTCGAGACAGAAATCAGTTGGGCTTGACGTCCACCTTCGCTTAAATAGGTTAAATTCAAATGCAGATAAGATTCTGGTAAATAGGGTAATCGATCCGCCCACTCGATCGCGACGATTCCCAAGGGCATTTCCACGCCTTCCCAATAGCTTTCTAGGTCTAACGCGGCTACGGCTTCGGGTTCTAGGCGGTATAAATCTAGATGATAGAGGGGAATGCGTCCTTCGGGATATTCGTTAATCAGAGTAAACGTGGGACTGACAATCGCGTCGGTGATTCCCAAACCTGCACCAATTCCCTGCACCAGTGTGGTTTTACCCGCACCTAAATCCCCCTCTAGCAAAATCACGCTACCCGCTCTCAAAGATTCCCCCAGACGAACACCGAGCGATCGCGTGGCTTGTGCATCGGTTAGACGGAATTTAGTCATTCCTTACCCCTTTTACATCAGATGAGCGCGACTGTACCAGCGTAGTAACACCCGTGCTAACTTTTCCGGATTATGGCGCACTAGATTCGTGTTCTCATCTTCATCCATGACATTCGCTAAAACAATGCGGCGTCCTAACTCTTCGGTTTCTTCGCGATCCAGAAAAACCGGGTGGGAATTGACTTGGGCATACTTAATCAATGCTTCGGCAGAAGGCACTTTTCGATGCACCAAAACCGCATCAAACAAAGAGTGACCACAACCATTGTCCAGGGCGCGAATATGATCAGCAACCGTATATCCGTCCGTTTCACCCGGTTGAGTCATGATATTACACACATAGATTCGGGGAGCCGTACTTGCCGCGATCGCATCCGTAATTTCTGGCACTAACAGATTCGGCAGGATGCTGGTATACAGACTACCCGGACCAATAATAATGTAATCGGCTTCGTGAATCGCTTTGAGAACGGCGGGAAGAGCTGGAGGATTTTCTGGCGTGCAACCCATCTTGACGATTTTACCATTGGCAGCCGTAATATTCGATTCGCCTTCAATCCGACGCCCATCTTCTAATTCTGCCCAGAGACAGACATCACTCAATGTCGCCGGAAGAACTCGTCCGCGCACGGCTAAAACTTGAGAACTGGCGGCAATTGCCCGTTCTAAGTCCCCGGTAATCTCGCTCATTGCCGTCAAGAATAAATTACCAAAACTGTGACCCACCAGACCATTCCCCGCTGAGAAACGGTATTGAAACAGTTCGGTTAATAGTTTTTCTTGGTCTGCTAAAGCTGCCAAACAGTTGCGAATATCTCCCGGAGGCAAAACCCCAAATTCTTGCCGCAGCCGCCCAGAGGAACCGCCATCATCGGCTACGGTGACAATGGCAGTGATATGGGCGCTGTAAATTTTCAGTCCTCGGAGTAAGGTAGACAACCCAGTACCGCCTCCCACGACGACAATTTTCGGACCGCGATACAGGCGACGATGGGCGATCAGCACGTCTACCAGTTCTTCATCCCCTCCGGGTTTTAGTGCCTCAGTAATCGAGCCCACCGTCCGGGTTTGTCCCCAGAAGATAAACATCAGACCACAAATAATCGCGATCGGTCCAGATACATAGTTGGGAATAACCGTGGTGATTGTTTCCAGAATGGTGGACGTGAGTTGGATTAAGTAAAAAATGGGGGTTAGCTTTGCCCAAATCGCTACCCCCAGACTTGTCAGTAGTACACCTATGGCACTCAGAAGCAACCAGCGTTTGACGAATAGTCCAGGGGCTAACCACTTAAACCACCGATTGAATTGTCGGGGCGTCCTACCTCTTGACTCGTTATGCAGGGTTCGTAGAGCGCGTTTGAGGAGACTAATTGAGGACATTGCTGATACCAGAAACGGAGAACAAAACTGGATAGACTTTAGCTAAGAGCAGGGCAATTGCTCAAGTCCTTGACGGGAGGTGTAGGATTGTCTGCTGTCAACTGTGCCATATTCTTTTATTAGCTGGGAGGATAGGTTGGTCAGGATACATTCTGGAAATTATACCGGGACGACTGATTAATCCAACGGAGAACGTCAAGAATCACAACGACTAGAACACCAGTCGGTGTCATCGAAGTCGATGCTAGAATTCCTCAAAACTGTAACACGAGCTACACAATCATCCCTTGAATACAGGTCTTACTGTTCATGGCATCTGGCTGAATGAGGAAGTTTTGACCCTTCGCTAGGCTCAGAATGACACGTTAGAACCCAACTGGGCTTGCGTCCATGAGTTCAGAAACGTTTGCCATCATGCACTAGACTGGTGTTCTAGGAGATAGCAAGGTAGATGGGAAAGCGAATTTTAGGACTAGACCCAGGGTTAGCGATTTTAGGCTTTGGGGCAATTATCTGCCACGCTGAAGTTAAACCAATGACCAAGGTTCGGGGAAAATCGACATCTGAATCTGTACAGTTATTGGATTTTGGTGTAATTCAGACGCCAGCGCGGACAGAATTGGGAAAGCGACTCTGTACAATTTACGAAGATTTACATACTATCCTGGAGCAGTGCCAACCGGATCTAGTTGCCGTCGAGAAGCTGTTTTTTTACCGGATGGGTAATACAATTACTGTGGCTCAGGCACGGGGGGTTGTCACCTTGGTGTTAGCCCAGCATCAGGTGTCAATGGTAGAGTTTACACCTGGACAGGTGAAGCAAGCGTTGACAGGTTATGGGAATGCAGACAAGCACGAGGTACAGCAAGCGGTGGGGCGAGAGTTGAATTTAGAGAGTATACCTAAGCCAGATGATGCAGCCGATGCTTTGGCGGTGGCACTAACGGCATGGTTTCATCAACAGTAAATAATCTATAATCTATTTTTTGGATTTAATGTGAGACGATCAAAGCCTAAGCGGGGTAGGGAGTGTGTTAAATGGGCATCATCACTCGGATCACGGATTGGTTAGAAACCCATTGGGTCACTCCTGCTTATGCTGGATGGATATTAGCGGGTATTGCGATTTGTTTCTTTGGTGCGGCGACCAATACTATGTCAGGGTGGCTGTATGTCATCAGTGGTATAACGTTTGCGCTATTGGGATTAGCTGTCATCTTACCGCCGCGATCGCTACGTCATCTTCAAGTCCACCGCCGTCCTATCTTTCCAGTTAGTGCGGGTGATGAACTCACCATTGAAATCGATATCGAAAATCCTACCCCTAAATCCAAAACGTTATTACAAGTTCAGGACATTCTCCAATCTGAACTGGGAAAACCCATGCAAACCGCGATCGAAACCATTGCGCCAAGGGGGGTCTATCACTGGGTTTATTTCCATTCCACCACTAAGCGGGGCGTCTACCACTGGCACGAAATCCAACTAAGAACTGGAAACCCCTTAGGATTATTTTGGTGTCGTCGTAGCCGCCATGCGCCAGCCACAGCGATTGTGTATCCTACAGTATTACCCTTAACCAGTTGTCCAATCGTTGACGAAATTGGCACAGATGATAGTCTACAACTGTTAAGCGATCGCCGTTCTCAATCCGCCACAGAAGACCTGACGCGATCGCTACGACCTTACCGGGTGGGTGATCCAACTCGTCTGATTCACTGGCGTACCAGCGCCCGGTATGGAGAATTGATGGTACGGGAGTTAGAAGTCTTTACGGGGTCTCAAGAAATTGTCATTTGCCTTGATAGTGCGGTAAGTTGGCAATCTGAGGATTTTGAATCAGCCGTGATTGCCGCCGCTTCCCTTTATTTCTATGCCTGTTCTCGTCAGCTTGATGCTAGACTCTGGACAGCTAGAACCGGATTATTACACGGGAATCAAGTTGTCTTAGAAGCCCTAGCTGCAACCCAACCGGGAGAAGATGCAGACGCTGGCGATCCTCCCCATCTTCCCTTAATTTGGCTCACCCAACAATCCGCTAGTCTCAATTCCCTTCCTCCGGGTAGTCGTTGGTTATTTTGGTCACCATCCACAGTAGCCCAACCTGACCGACACACTTCAGGACTGACCAATTGCACGGGTAGAATCATCGATACAGAGGAAGGCTTACAACGTCAGCTACAGCAGTCCCTTACCCGGACTTAACCGGAATGGCACGCTCAGATGAGGCTGGTGGGCAGTACCCTTGGTGTCAACTTAAGGTAAAAAGCAGGAAGAGCGGGGGAAGCGGGGGACGCAGGGGGAGCAGGGGAAGCAAGGGTACATTTTCGGTGATTTTATCGCCATAGTTTTGATAGATAGTCTCACATTTCCTTGAAGATGAACAACCTTCTCTACTGCTCAAAGCATTGATGGCTCAAGGTTTTTGGGTTATTCAGCAAGCCCTACTTAGAAGGCTTGCGTTAAAATGCAAAGAAAAGTGAACAACCACACTAAGGAATAAGGTATCTAGCGAATTTTACTTATGAGTACATCAGAAAGCACAAATCTTTCCAATGAGAAAACACTGGCGGCGATGAAAAATTTCGCCGAAACCTATGCTAAACGAACGGACACCTACTTTTGTGCTGACCCGTCGGTAACGGCTGTCGTCATCGAAGGATTAGCGAAGCATAAAGATGATTTAGGTTCACCCCTATGTCCATGCCGTCATTACGAAGACAAAGAAGCTGAGGTGAAAGCCACCTACTGGAATTGTCCTTGCATCCCCATGCGTGAGCGCAAAGAATGCCACTGTATGTTGTTTTTGACACCAGACAACGAATTTTCTGGAGAACAGCAGGAAATTACCATCGAGGAGCTTCAATCCGTTCGAGATAGCATGGCTTAATTGTCTTTAAGTCATTGGTCATTTTCAACTCTAAATGACCAATGACTCATACTCTAGAATTAATCACCTATGACTGAGCAATTTTGGCAAGGTGTTGAGCAATTTAATCAACAGGAATTTTATGCCTGTCATGACACCTTAGAGGCATTGTGGATGGAGGCTGCCGAACCAAACAAACAGTTTTATCAAGGTATATTGCAAATTTCGGTAGCTTGCTACCATCTCAATAATCTTAACTGGCGTGGCGCTGTCATTTTGCTTGGGGAGGGAATTAGACGCTTAGGGGACTACCAACCTATTTATGAGGAAATTCAGGTTACAGAGTTAATTAGCCATAGTTATCAGCTTTTGCAAACCCTGCAAAAAACCGGAGCAGAAGGCATTTCTGATTTAGTGAAGTCATTAACAGCCAATCAACTCAGTCAGGAGGGGGCGTCAGAAATTGTTCGTTTACCTAAAATTATTCGAGTTAATTTAAGTTAATTGTAGGGATGGGTTTAAGGACTGTAGGGATGGGTTTAAGTAAGGACTGTAGGGGCGGGTTTAGGGACTGTAGGGGCGGGTTTAGGGACTGTAGGGGCGGGTTTAGGGACTAAAGTCAGCTATTGCTGAAATAACGGAACAACAAAACCCGCCCTCCTCACCAACAACGGAACAACAAAACCCGCCCTTATGCATAAGTCCCAGGACTGGTTTTTTAGAATTATCCCCACCCAAATCCGAGTTCAGGTAGGGATAGAGATTAACTTAACTCTGAGTCGAGTCTTTGCCAAGCAATTGTCCTTTAAGAGATTCAAACTCTTGAGCCAATTCTTGGCGGCTTTCAGCTTTCCAAAGATAACGGGCAATAAACCAGATTGTGTAACCAATCCCAACCAGTTCAAAAATTGGGGCTAATAAGGGAATGTCGTTAATGGCATCCAGTACAGCTAGGGTGACATACACGGTGATAAAGCCAGCTATCACTAGCCCAATCAAAATGATGGCTTGTTGGTACTCGTAATAAAATGCACTGATTATCGCCGGAAGTTTGGACAGGAAGTCAAACACAGGCTGTACCCATTCCTGCCAAGCTTGATCCGTGGTTTGACCCGCTGCGGGAAGCTTGGCTTGATTATTAGCCGGGAGTTGGGCAACTGTCCCAGGTTGGTCAACATTGACATCTACTTTAGACTCTGGGCTTTTTGTAGCGTCGGCTTGAGCCGTCTTGACCTCTGGGGGATTACCCTCAGTATATTCAGATTTTTGTGGATTCGGTTCCATAGTTCCTCTACTGTGACCTCAAGTAGGACATTTTATCGTTTGTCTGAGCAGGATGGGTATAATAGGCAGAATATTAAGCTTTCGCCTATCTTACCAAAAGTTTTTCTCATGACTTCGGTGAAAGCAAAAAACTGATACTCAAACTCTGCCATACCTGGCTCATTTACCTCAATCAGCGAGAATGATCCCGCTACAATCTTTGATTTAACGGTGGGAGAATGTCAATGCTCCCCTCTTCTATTCACTCGTTACGTGAGTGGGAAAGAAGCATCCGGAAGCCAAACAGCACCCAGATCCCCGACTTCTCTAAAAAGTCGGGGATCTATACTCTTAACGACTATGGAAGGCAGGGGCAGGGGTTTAAGCGCTGACTAATAGACCAACATCATCATAGAGTAGATATGATAAGCTGTCATGCATTTAAATTGGGTATTAGTAGCGAGCAAGATGCAAAGCCTGCGGCATGGCTTCGCTAAACGCACTACAAGGATTTCACCATTATTGACTGACATTAAGGTTTAAATGCCGCACAGCTTACTCCCCCCTAAACAAATGTTAGAACAGGAGATGCGATCGCGTCCGGTTCTACCGATGATGTTTCACCTGTACAATAGACTTCACAGGAGTTATTGGGACTTTCAATGAGTTTAACTTTATGCAGTTTCGCTCCTAATTTTTTGATCGGTGACTGGAGCAATTGCCGAATATAGATGGCAATATTTTCTGCCGTCGGCACAACCTGGTCAAAGTAGGGGATATCTTTGTTCAGGAAGGTATGGTCAAAGGGCTCTACGACATAATCATCGATTACCTTCTGCAAGGCTCCCAAATCGACAATCATCCCGGTGCGCGGGTCGATTTCCCCTTTTACTGTTACCTCTAAATGATAATTGTGTCCATGACCATTGGGACGAGCGCATTTGCCATAGATTTCACAGTTTTGGTCATAACTGAGTTGGGGATGAGCCAGCCGATGAGCGGCGCTAAAGTGGGTCGATATGGTGAGATATGCTTCCATTCCGTTTCCTAAATAATCAGCCCAAAGTTCTGGATGTTCAAATAGCTGAATCTTGACAAGCGGCAAATAAGGTGCTAGCTTTTGCCAGATAACACGCGCAATGTTTTCGGTCGTGGGTAGGGTTTCCTGAAAGTCTAGCCAAGTATGATTCAGATAGGCATAGTCCAATTGGCTGGTGATCTCTTGCTTGATCACTTTTTTCACCTGGGATAGGTTTTGCACCATACCGTATTCGTCTAGGTCACCTTCAAGGGAAACAAAGAGGACATAATTATGTCCATGACCAGGAAACTGGGCACCTCGACCAAATTGCTGCTTGTTTTGAGCTTCACTCAGTTCAGGTAACCAATAGCGATGACTGGCGGAGAACTGGGCGCGGCGGTTAATGATGCATTTCATGCGTTTTTTTAGCAAGAATCTGTAAAATTATGTAAATTAACCTTATTTCTAGGATAAACGAATATTGGTCATTGGTCAGGGAACAGGGAACGGGGAACACCTCGGCTTCGCTCGGTGTGTAACAGGGAACAGGGAATTAATATTTTATAGTTAATAATTTAGATGCTTAATGGCATCTTGAGCGTCGTGGCGTAAGCTGGTGGCGATTCTGAAGAGTTCTTGACCTATGTGCAGGTAATGTTCGTCGTAGTTGAAGGTAAACCGTTCTAACTCATCAATACCATCCCCCAACTGATTGAGACAGTAATACAAATTCGCCGCAACACCAGCAACAGGGGCGGGATTGGGTTGGGAACGAAAGGTAATTTGAGCCTGATTGAGATCGTGACGACAGTTTTCTAGATACGTCTGAAAGTCTTCCATGAGTTCGTCGTCAAAGGGATCAGCCGCCAGTTGATTGATTTGAGTATTTAAGGATTTGAGGATGGGAATAATCAATCGGTTCACGGGTTTGTAGACTTGTTGCAACCAGCTTTCTAGGTGGGTATCAGCATTATGCGATCGCGTTCGTTGACGTTTATACTGTTTTCGAGCCGCTTCGTGGCGCTGTTGGCGAGTGCGGCGTTTAGAGGAAAACTGGGAATTGAAAAGCTGTTGATCGTAAGAATGGCGTCGCTGAGGATCACTGAGAATTTCATACGCCCCATTAATCTCGATGATTTTTTCCGAGTTAGCGGTTTCAGTGTGGCTATCGGGATGAAAGCGTTTAGCTAAACGTCGATAGGCTTGCTTAATTTCTTGGGTTGTTGCTTGCGGGTGGATATCTAATGTGTGGTAATGATTGGCATTCGTCATTTGTCATTTGTCATTCGTCTTATGTCACACTCACTCCCAAAAAGAAGCAAGCTACGTTTTATGTCCTTTGTTAGGGAACGGGGAACAGGGACATCATAATATTAGATGTAATACATAATGTTCAACTGTTGCCTGTTATTCAGTTTCTCCCATAAATCTTGCAGTGTATAGTCTCGCAAGATATCATTGGTGCGATCGCGGACGTCTTGCCAGGTTTCTTGAACGATCGCACTTTCTTCGGTTGTTACAGTTTTTTGGTTTCCAGAGACGGGTGTGGTTGAACCATCTAGGCAGTTAATAACATCCAATAGGGTAATAGTCCAAGGTTCTCGCGCTAGGAGGTAGCCCCCTTTAGCCCCCCGTTGGCTACGGACTAAATTGCCACGTCTCAGGGTTGCCAGAAGTTGTTCTAAATAGCGATCGGGAATATTTTGTTGCGCGGCAATCTGTCGGATTTGTAAGGGTTCTCCCTCATTGTAATGACCCGTGAGTTCTAGGAGAGCCAGCAGGGTGTATTCGGTCTTACAGGAGAGTTCCACAGAAATTGATTCATGTCAGGTCAATCATTCCCAGTATACCCCGGTTTTCCGGTGGGGTTTGTTGGTTTAGGTTGGCAAGGTTAAAAAACCCCGCTCAATGGCGGGGTCATCTAATTAATGAAGTTTCAGGCTAATTTTGCTGTTGTCGAATTAGCTTAGAACGTGAACGTCGTTCTCAGAGTACCGATGACCGCATCATCATTATCGTCATTTTGGTTGGGATTAAGCAGCCAGATGAGACCTGGAGTCAGGGAGATATTATCCGTGAGTTGATACTTGTAGAAAGCTTCAACGTGCCAGGGTAACTCGTCATCCCCTCGTTCAAAATTATTGCTTGGAGTATTAATACTTCCGGCGTAGGGTTGTACACCGCCAAAAATACCGAGTACGTTACCTTCCTTACCCAAGTCAGCCAAGGCTACGCCAGCACCATACGTCCAGATTTCACTATCGCCTCGACCAATTAGGATTGCATCGGTGTAGGCACCATAGCCACTAATTGAAATTGTTTCACTCAAGCGGAATGCTGCTTGTATCCCGTAGGTGTTAGTAACAGTAGGAACCCGGTTTACAGTAGAGCTACCAAATTCGGCATTCTGAACAAAGCCACCTGGGTTATTAGCCAGCGAAGTACCAACAACACCATCACCAAAATCTGTTCCTGTACCTGCACCACCACCAATATCAAAGATGGCGCTACCAGCATTATGGTAACCGTGGACATAAGTCGCACCAATACCAATCCGATCACCAAGGTTGAAATTCAACTGGGCTAGTGCCGCATATTCACCGTTTAAGATACCCAAATCTTCACCGGGATTTTCTGCACCTGGACCTGCCAAGTAACCCAGAGTCAACGTACTTGGTCCTAAGACTCGTTCTAGTGGACCTGCACCTAAGCTAATAGCTGCACCTGCACCACCACCGATACGATAAATGGGGCTTTCAGAAGCAAAAGCAGACAGCGCACCATTACCACCGTCGTAATCTTCAAAGTAGGGATTCAGGGTAGGAGCATAGTCACTATGAATACCACCTGCACCAGCAACATAAACTTTGGAGCTGCCAAAGTTAAAGTAGTATGCTAGCCAGTCTACAATGACATCATTGCCTCCTGTATTTCCGATGTTGAAGGTTTGAGTCGCTTCAAAACCTGCACCCGTATTCAGGAGCTCTGCATTTCCTGCAGCTAGACGGGTAACCAACAGATCCTGACCAGTAAAGCTGGTATTCAGTGCTAGACGAATCCGGTCTTGGAAGACGGTGTTATTGTCAAAGTCAGAATTAAACTCGTCAGTGAGGGCAAAGATGACTTCACCCCGTAACTTAGTCGTTGTGGAGAACTGATTATCTTCCAAGAACGCCACACGACCTTCTAGGTTATCAACTCGCGCCCCTAGGGTTGCCAGTTCCGCTTCAAATTCCTGAATCAACCGCCGCAGGGTTTCTAACTCAGTTTCATCAAAGCCGCCACCAGGTAAAAGACGCTCAATTTGCTGTAAACAAGCATTCAAACCAGCGGCAAATTCGTAACGAGTTAGCGCCCGGTTGCCCCGATACGTACCATCTGGATACCCAGCGATACAACCGTAGCGTTCGACTAGGCTACGTAGCGCTTCATACGCCCAGTCTCCCGGAGAAACGTCGCGTAACTGACCGACACTGGTTACTTGTCCGCTGGAGTTTCCGCCTTCGCTGCTATAGTCATTGATTTGATTTAAAATCTCAGCATCATTGGGCGTAGCAGGGACTATTTGAGCCAAGGTCGGTTGTGCCTCTGGCTTCACCTCCAGACTGGCTGGACTTAACTGTTCCGGATTGACTGCAATTTCCTCTGAAACTGTAATATCAGCAACACCACCAAGCTGAACTTCTGGTATTGCTGTTTGAGTGTCAGCGATAGGCAGATTGGCGCTATCGGCTGCACGGACGCCCACTGTAGATGAAACCAAGGTTACACCTAATACCGCTGGGCTAATAAGTAGAGACTTCCACAGTAATTTCGACATCTTCTGTCCTCACACCTTTACAGAAAGAATTTGATTGCCCTTCTCGCACTATGGTACATCGTCTATTGGCAGATGGTATTTTTTCGCTTAATTTTCAGGTTCATCTTGGAACTCTTGTCCATCTGCCAGTCAGTCAGCTTTTGGCTAATACTGCCAATTATATATCTAAAATGGCTGCTTGTATTACACAAGCAGTCCTAGATGTCAAGGTTTTAAAACTGGTACTTAAGCCCTTGCCATATCCGCATTTTACAGCTATGCGCTTAACTGGGACAGCGTTTGAGCCATCTCAAAGTCATTAGCGGTCAAACCCCCAGCATCATGGGTGGTGAGACTAATTGTCACCTTGTTATACGAAATCCCTAAATCAGGATGATGTCCAGCCGCTTCTGCTGGTTCAACAATCTTATTGACAAAGGCGATCGCTTCGACAAAATCTTTGAATTGGCGAGTTGTGTGTAACTTTTTCCCTTCAACAGTCCAGCCTTCTAATGACTTGACTTTTTCTTGAATTTCTGCGTCACTGAGTAACTCAGCCATACCTTTTCTCCCACCTTCAACTTTAAAAAAATCCCCAAAAAACTATCCGCTCTCACGGGAAGCACTTAGATAAAATCTATAGCACTTATAGTGAGAGCGGTCTAGCGGGTCTTCTGATTGAAACCAGACTGCCGGAAGGAACTCCTTAACCAGCCCAGTTTCTCAATATATGAGTTCTCCGAAGAGAACTGAGCTAACTGTTAGAGAACAGCCCCGGCGCACAGCCGGCTAACTCCAATCAGATGACCCATAATTTTACTACTATCGCTCATGGGCATCACCTCCTTAATTCCTGTACGGTTTTTTGATTTCCGTTAGTTATTTGGTGTTTATTCACCTTTAATTAGAATAACACACCATTTGGATTTGGCAAGGGGGAAAGGGGGAAGTTTTGAGTATTGACCCTTCGCGACCCTCGAAGGAACCTGGTTTTGATGAATGTAGGGGCGGGTTTCACTATTATCGTTTCTCACCTCACCCAGATGCGACTAAACCCGCCCTGAGTTTTGTGGGTAATCTAGCAACCTTAATCCTAGCTTTCTCGTAGTTCTTTGGAGATATAAAAAAACCCTACCCGAAGGCAGGGGAACAAAGTTGATGACTAAACCCAACTTATTAGAGTGCGTTACCGCGAGGTAGAACTTCCTCAGGGAATTCAAACTTCTGGTGGGGTTGGTCTTGAGGCGCCAACCAAGCTCGAACTCCTTCGTTGAGCAGAATGTTCTTGGTGTAGAATGTCTCAAATTCGGGGTCTTCTGCTGCCCGGATTTCCTGGGACACGAAGTCATACGCCCGCAGGTTTACCGCTAAGCCAATCACACCCACTGAACTCATCCACAAGCCTGTCACGGGGACAAACAACATGAAGAAGTGCAGCCAGCGCTTATTGGAAAAGGCAATC